>JAUXEH010000421.1 GCA_030620655.1 Candidatus Aminicenantota bacterium
CAAAGTTTGCCCACGTCATGGGCGAGCACACCCCCGCGGATCTCGAAGTAACCGACTGGCGCACCTCTGACCGACGATTCCTGATGGCCTGAAACCGGCACAGCGTATAATAGGCACAGCAGCCCGCATATATGCAGTCTTCTCACGTATCGATCCCCGGCTTCTCATTTTAGAAAAGAATCACAGGCGAAGACAAGAAATTTTATCAAATTCCTGAACTTTTATTCTGATTACCAGTATAATACTATATACTGAATCTCAGAGTATTTGACGAGGAGGCCGGATGGAAAACCTGACCAAAGTCGAAGAGACCGTGCTGATCGCTATCTGGCAGCTGGAAGGATATGCCTACGGGTACAACATCCGCAAGCACATCCTGAATGCCTTCAAAAAAGAGTTCACGATCGGCAACCTCTACAGCGTCCTGAACCAGCTGGACAAAAAGGGCTATGTTTTTAAATCCATTGGAGAAACAAACGAGCGGAGGAGGGGAAAGCCGAAGGTCTTCTACACGGTCACAGAAGAGGGCATGCAGGCACTGAAGTCGGCCCGCAAGGCTTACAACCTCATCTGGAAGGGGCTCCCCGTCAAGGCCTTCGAGAGCAGGGAGAAATGAACCAGAAGGACACGCCCGGGCCGCCGCGTTTTCTATACGCAGTCCTCAAGTTCTTCATCCGCAGGGACATGAAGCTTTTTATCCTGGGCGACTTCGATGAAGCCTACCTGGAGATCACAGAAACTCACGGTCAAAAGGTAGCAGACAGGTGGTATCGGAAGCATTTTTTCCGCTCTTTTCCCAGGATCATCAAAGACACCGGCGCCTGGAGGATCGATATGCTCAGAAACTACCTGCTCGTGGCCTTGAGAAACATTATGAGGCAGAAGGTCTTCTCCCTCATCAACATCCTGGGGCTGTCCCTGGCACTTATGGCCTGTCTCTGGATCTTACTGTTCATAAAGGACGAGTTCTCCTTCGACCGCTTCCACACCAACCGGGACTCGATCTATTCGGTCGTAAAGACCGACCATCACTTCGATAACATGCGGCGCTACATCTTTGCCATCGCCGGTCCTGCGCTCAAGGAGTATTTCCCCGGCATCAAACATTCGGTCCGCTTTTCTCACTATGAGGCCATTGTCCGGCAGGAGGACAAGCTTTTCCAGGAACGGTGCGACTTCGCGGATGCCGACTTCTTTAAGATGTTTTCCTTCAAGCTTCTCCGGGGAGATGCTGAAAGCGCCCTCAAAAAAGAAAGCGCCGTCGTGCTCACACGAAGTCTGGCCGAGAAATACTTCGGGACTCAGGATCCGATGGGAAAAACACTGACCGTCTCTTTCGGGCAGGAGCGGAAAGATTTTGTCGTGAGCGGGGTGGCGGAGGATGTGCCGTCCAATTCCTCCTTTCAGTTCGAGATGCTCATGAACATGGATGTGCTGACCAGGATCTACGGGGTCCCGGAATGGGGCAACCGGAACTGGACCCTGGTCTACACTTTCGTACAGCTCAAAGAGGGGGTGTCACCCGGGGTTATCGAGGACAGGCTGCAGGCATTCCTGGATCAGTACTACGGACCCTACATCGAAGACAGGAAAAGCCGAGGCTCATGGAACGAGGATGGCCCGACCCTCACCCTGTGGCTTCAGAAACTCAAGGACATCCACCTCCGCTCCCAGGGGATCGAAGGCTATGAAGGGAACAGATTGACAGTGTCCTTCCTGCTCGGCGGCATCGGGCTGCTGATCCTGTTCATCGCCTGCATCAACTTCACCAACCTCTCAATAGGCCGGGCATCCACGCGGACGGTGGAGATCGGCATGCGGAAGATTTTGGGGGCGCAGAGGATGAACCTGATCCGGCAGTTCTGGAGCGAATCCATCCTTTTGGTTTTCATCTCCATGTGCATGGCGTTGGTAGCCGGGACCCTCATGCTGCCCCTTTTCAACCGGCTGTCCGGAAAAAACTTTCTAGAATCGGATGTCCTGAACGCATCCAACCTGGCGCTTATGGCAGCGGTCACGGTCCTTGTCGGCCTCCTGGCCGGTCTTTACCCGGGTGCCGTGCTCTCCCGCATCCAACCGGTGAAGATCTTCCGGAGGAGCTTGAGATTGGGAGGTAAAAACCTGCTGACCCGTCTACTCATCGTGGCTCAGTTCTCAGCCTCTATATTCCTGGTCATATCGACCCTGACCCTGTCCAGGCAGGTGAAGTACATCTTTAGCAAGGACCTGGGCTACGACAGGGGAGGGGTGGTGGTCATTAACACCTTGGAAAGACGGAATTTCGCTGTCAACGAA
>JAUXEH010000381.1 GCA_030620655.1 Candidatus Aminicenantota bacterium
CCAAAGCCGCAGCCAGAAGCATTCCGAGCACGATGCTGATTTTTTTCATTAATTTCTCCCTTCTTATCGAAAATTCGTCTTGTATTTGATCCGGGCGGCTCGTATCGTATCGAAGCGCCGACCCAACCTACCCTCTCTTAGCTTGGCTCGCCCGAAGGGTAAAGAATGTCGACAATTTTCTCTTTGTTTTTCATAGAAGGAGTGTCGGCATTCTTTATGAATAGCTCATGTTATTGGCCGATGCAATATAGATGGGCCGCAGTCCGGATAAAGATCTGTTTGCCCGATACGGCCGGAGACGCGAGGGTGTAGGACCCATCGAGCTCGCTGGTGGCCAGGATCTTGAACTCCGGCCCTGTCGCGACCACCGTGGTCACACCCTGCTCGTTAAGGATGTACATCCGGCCCTCGGAAATGATCGGCGAGGCACTCACGATGCCCTCATGGGTGGTCTCCGGGCCGTAGACCACGGCCCCTGTCTGGGGATCCAGGCAGGTCACCATGCCCCTGTCATCCACCAGATACAGATACTCTCCGTCGCAGATGGGTGACGGGACATCGGGCCCGCCCGAGCCCTCATACTTCCAGACCAGGTGGCTTTCGGAGATGTCTCCCGTACCTCCGGCCCTCAGGGCCAGCAGGGGTTTTTTCCGTGTGGGAGCGTAGATGAGGTCGCCGTTGATGATGGGGGTCCCGACCACACGGTAGTTGGGCCGGTTCAGGGGATTCAAACCAGAGGCCCGCCAGATCTCCTTCCCTGTCCCGGGATCGTGGCCCGTCACATAGTCAGCACCCGAGATGATGATCTGCGTCTGCCCCTTGTGCTCCAGCAGGACCGGCGTGGTGTAGGCATCCGGCGACTCTCTCTGGGCATCCGTGGGCCGCTCCTGCTTCCACATCACTTGGCCGGAAAGCGCATTCAGGGAAACGATATAGGACGGATCGTCCGTCTTCATGCCGTGCAGGACCTCGATGATCAGGCTGCCGTCATACAGCAGCGGAGATGAGGCATACCCCCAGTTCTGCCCAAAGGGGCCGTAGTCCTGCTGCAGGTCCTTTTTCCAGACCTGTTTCCCCTCCATGTCGAAGGCCGCCACTATGCCGGTTCCGGTGACGATCCAGACATGCTTGCCGTCGGTCACCGGTGAAGGGGTGGCGTCGTTCTGCTTGCGGTGGATCTGGTTCTTGTTGTCCAGCTCCCGCTGCCAGAGAATCTTCCCTTCTTGCTTGGAGATGCAAAACAGGAACAGCTCGGGTCCGCCCGGACCCCGGCTGGCCCTGCGCCGGCTGCGGCCCTGCTGCTGGGCTGGCTCCTGCGCCGGCTGAGCGGGCTTGGGCTCGGCCCGTGATGGCGAGGTCACAAAAATCCGGTCTCCCCAGATGATGGGTGTGGCCGCGCTCCAGGACGGAAGCTCCGTCTTCCATTGGATGTTCTCCGTCAGGCTCCATTTCAACGGCAGGCCGGTGGCGTCTACGATGCCGTTCTGGTGAGGCCCCCTCCACTGCGGCCAGTTCTCACCGGCCCCGGACAGGACACCCACCGCCAGAAACAGCAGCACCATGGTCAACAAGACGATCGGTCTTCTCATTCTCTTCCTCCTTGATCACTGATATCTGTTTGTCATTGCGAAGCCCGGAGGGCTGAAGCAATCTCCCGCTAATATATCTTGCCTGATGTGCTTATAGTTTTCTCTCTCTTCATTCTCTCCGCAGGGCCGGGAGGAGGTCTCCCTCGATCCCCCGGCGGGTCGCGGCCAGGGTCCAGATCACGCCGTTGAGGGATACGATCACCAGCAGGATCAGGATGGTCGAAAACGGTATCTCAGACCCGGGCGCCAGCAGAGACGGCAGCGTGGCCAGCAGGGCCGCCGTCAGGCCGAAAAGGACCCCGGCGAGCAGCAGCGCCATGTGCTCGGACAGGATCAGGACCTGTATCGAGCGCCGGCTGAAGCCCACGGCACGGAGCAGCGCCAGTTCGCCCAGGCGCTCCCGCACATTGCGCGAAACGACGATGCCGATCCCCACGCTCCCCAGCACCAGCCCGAAGCTCCCCAGGATCAGGAAGATCGCGAGATAGGTATTCTCCACCTGGTTGAACTCGTCCAGGCGGTCCGAGGTCGGGGCCAGATCCATACCCTGATCCTGCATGGCCCAGGAGATGTCCCCGGTGATCTCGGTCAGGCCCTCCAGGGGGGCATCGATCAGGAACAGCCGGTATCCGCTGAGTGAGGGATATTTCTCGAGGAATGCTTTCTCCGATATGATGAGGTTTCCCTGAAGAATCGAGTTGGCCAGCCCCCCCACCAGTTTGACGGTGAAGGTCTCGCCTCTCTCATCCCGGTACTCCAGCGTGTCTCCCACGCTCTTTCCCAGCCCCCAGACGATGACGGTGTTGTCGGCCACGGCCGGCAGGACTCCTTCAGGCAGCGTCCGGTCGAGGACCGCCCAGGGATCTTCGGTGTCGACGTCCTCCGTACTCTTGATGAAGGTGAATGCCTTCCGGCGGGAAAGCTCCCCCGGATCCACGCCCAGGAGCTGCGGGCTGGAAACCCGGTTGAGGTTCAGGCAGCTGGCATCGTCACCCGGTTTGACCCGGAAGGGGACAAAGCGCACTCCCTTGCCCTCCAGGCCTTCCATCCCGTAGAACCTCGCGCCCTCCGGGCTGTTGAGATCATAGAGCACCGGGATCGCGCTCTCCGCGAACAGGGCGAATCCTCCGGTCCCGGATGCGCGTTTGTCTGCATCCTTGACGGCATTCTGCCGGTTGGCCCCGACGGTAAACACGATCAAAAGCCCGCTGGCCAGCAGCCCGACCAGGGTGAGGCTCCGGATACGCCGGCGAGCCGTGCCGCGGGCCCCGATGCTGAACAGGCTCAGCCGGGACCTCTCGGGCCTTTTTCC
>JAUXEH010000345.1 GCA_030620655.1 Candidatus Aminicenantota bacterium
CAAGATCCCTGCTGAGCTCAAGGCCGTCGACTGCCGGCCCACAGGGAACGAAGTCGTTCCCATGGATGTCGCGGCCAAGGTGGATGCGGCCAACAAGATGCTGTATATCTACCTGAGTGTCGACGAAGTGGGAGGGCACCACTGGAACAACCTGTCGGATCCTCCCACGGTGACGCTGAAGGCCGTATCCGGAGTGGCAGTGGAAAAGACCTCGCTGACCGCGGGCCAGCACGAGGGCGACGGAGATAAGGATGACCGGGTCCTGGCGGTTCCCATCAAGGTGGAACCAGGGGCCAGCTCTTTCACGATCGAAGTCATGCCCGAAGCCTGGATCTGTCACGACGACGAGGGCTGGTGCCGCCTGTTCACCAAGACCTACAGGATCACCGGCAAGTTCTGATCGTTATTAGCGAATAGCCCCCAAATTGGGGCAGGCTACTTTTTGTCATTGCGACATATAAATTGTAATTGCGAGCGATAGCGAAGCAATCTCTTTTTAAGATGAGATTGCCACGTCGCTTCGCTCCTCGCAATGACTGCTTAATTGGGGTCAGGCCCCATGTTTAATTGGGGCCTGTCCCCAATTCCCCTGTTTATTTATTCCGATTTATACTATCATCTTTGTCATGACGAGCAACCTTCTACGTAATATTCCCTCTGTCGAAAAGATCAAGAACACCGACTCCCTCCGGTCCCTGACGGAAGCCTACGGTGAGGAACTGGTATCGGAGGCGGTCCGGACCGCCCTGGAATCCCTCCGGGCCGAGATCCGTGAGGCGGAAGGATCCGCATTCCCGGAAGCGAGGCTGGAGCCGGAGGCGATCGCAGCGGAGGTGGGTGCTTTTCTCGAGGCCAAGTTCACGCCCTCCCTGCGTAAGGCGGTGAACGCCACGGGTGTCATCATGCACACGGGGCTGGGCCGGGCGGCCTTTCCAGAGGCGGCACGGGCAGCCTTGGCCGAGGTAGCGGAAGGCTACAGCACACTGGCCACAGACATCGAGACCGGCCGCCGTTCCCACCGTGACAAACACCTCGAGGGCCTGATCTGTGAGCTGACCGGCGCCGAGGCCGCGACCGTGGTCAACAACAATGCCGCCGCCACCATGCTCATCCTCAACACCCTGGCCCTGGGAAAAGAGGTGATCGTCTCCCGGGGACAGCTGGTCGAGATCGGGGGCGCCTTTCGCATGCCGGATGTCATGGCGGCCAGCGGCGCCGTGCTCAAGGAGGTGGGTACCACCAACAAGACCCACTTGCATGACTACAGAAATGCCATCGGCGAGCAGACCAGCGCCATCATGCGGGTGCACCACAGCAACTACCGCATCGTGGGATTTGCCGAGGAGCCTCCCATAGAGGACCTGGTGGGCCTGGCCCGCGAGCATGGGATCTTAATCATCGATGACCTGGGCAGTGGGGCCCTGGTCGACCTCAGCCGCTGGGGCATCGAGCATGAGCCGCAGGTCCAGGACAGCATCCGCGCCGGGGTGGACGTGGCGTGTTTCAGCGGAGACAAGCTGATCGGGGGGCCGCAGGCGGGGTTTGTCCTAGGGAAGCGTGAGGCTGTGGACCGCATCCGGAAGAATCAGTTAGCCCGCGCCCTGCGGATCGGAAAGCTCACCATCGCCGGCATGGAAGCCACCTTGCGGCTTTTCCTACGGCCCGAGACGCTGGTGGAGGAGCATCCGGTGTACTGGATGTTCTCGCGCACGGCTGAGGAAGTCGGCCGCAGGACCCGGCGTCTGATCCGCAGGTTGAAGAGCCGCCTGCCCGAGGGGACGGCCGAGCTCAAGCTCATCGACGGCGGCTCCCAGGTCGGGAGCGGCGCGGTCCCGGTCGAGACCATCCCCACCAAGCTGCTGCGCATCCGATCTCCTCACGCGTCGGCCGAGAAGCTCTCCTGCGCGCTGCGGCGCAATGACCCCCCGGTCTTCCCCCGGGTCCACCAAGACGCCCTGCTCCTGGACATGCGCACGGTCCTCAAGGGGGAGGACCGCATCGTGGAAGACGCACTCGTGAATATCCTGATGAAAGAGACAGATGAACAGAACATTTGACCCGGAAAAACGCAAGATCGTTATAGGCCGGTCCCGCAGGCTGGGGCACTGCATCTGCAACCCCAAGGAACCCTGCCCCTGCCCGCTCTTTGTGGACAAGAACGTGTGCCTGTGTGCCGGGGAACGCCTGCCCGACGCACCCGAGGATGTGAAGCTCACGGATTTTGTGGAGAGCGCCGGCTGTGCCTCCAAGATCAACCAGAATGACCTGAAGATCGCCCTGGCCGGCCTGCCCGCTCTGGAAGACCCCCGGGTGCTGGTGAGCTCGGACACCTGTGACGACGCCGGCATCTTCCAGCTCTCGGAAGACATGGCCCTGGTCCAGTCCGTGGACGTGTTCACGCCCAACGTGGACGATCCCTACACCTTCGGGCAGATCGCGGCCGCCAACTCGGTGAGCGATGTGTATGCCATGGGCGGTACGCCCCTTACAGCGCTCTCCGTGGTCGGATTTCCCATCGAGAAGCTGAACCACTCCATCATGAACCGCATGCTCAGGGGCGGTGTGGAGAAGATGATGGAGGCGGGGGTGGTGGTCATCGGAGGGCACAGCCTCAAGGACAACGAGATCAAGTTCGGGTTTGCCGTGACCGGCACCGTGGACCCCCGCAGTATGGTCACCAACAACAGGGCAAAGCCCGGCGACGTGCTGGTGCTCACCAAGCCCCTGGGTACGGGCATCATAAGCTTCGCCAACCAGTTGGGGAAGGCATTCCCCTTCAACATGGGCGCCATCGGCGCGTCCATGGCCGCGCTCAACAGGACCGCCTCCGAGACCATGGTCGAGATGGGTGTAACCGCGGCCACGGACGTGACCGGGTTCGGGCTCCTGGGCCACCTGGCCGAGATGGTGGTGCAGAGCCGGGTGACGGCCGAGGTGTTCATCGAGTCGGTCCCGGTCTTCGATGATGTTCTGGAATTTATCACAAAGGAATACATCTCGGGCGCCGTGGAGCGCAACCGCGAGTATGCGGTCACCCTGGTGAGCAAGGACGAGGACGTGAGTTCTGAGTGGGAGACCGTGCTCTACGACCCCCAGACCTCAGGGGGGCTGCTGATCGCTATCCCGGAGGAGAAGAGCGACGAACTCGTGAAGCGCCTCCAGGATCGGGGTGTGATCCATGCCGTGGCCGTGGGGAAGATCGCCGAGGAATCCGAAGGAAAGATCCTCCTCCGAAAAAAGCGACCGGTCTGATCGATGACACCCCAGGATCTCGACAAGACCCATGTGATCGTTGGGACGGCCGGGCACATC
>JAUXEH010000355.1 GCA_030620655.1 Candidatus Aminicenantota bacterium
CGTTATGACATCGTCCAGCCGCCACCCGGCCATGGCCAGGGCCTCCCACTGGTCGCGCAGCCCGCTGGTGTGGTGGAGCAGATGCCGGATGGTGATGGTCCTGCCGAAATCCGGGACCTCGGGCAGGTGCGTGCGGATGTCGTCATCCAGGGAGAGCAGACCCTGATGCGCCAGCAGGGTCACGGCAAAGGCCGTGAACTGCTTGGACACGGAGGCCACATGGAAGACGGTGGCCGGGGTGATGGGGATGCCGTATTCCAACTGGGCGCTTCCGTAGCCCTTGCTGAACACGACGTTTCCCTCTTTGAGCACGGCCACCGCTCCCCCGGGAGAGCCCGGTGTGCCCCACTCCTGAAAAAGCTCATCGATCCGGGCTTCGAACGGATCCTGCGATGGCGGTGAACCGGCTCTACAGGCTGGAAAACACACTAAGAGCACGAGCAGTGCAAAAACGGCCGAAACAAATGTCTTGTTTTTCATGGGGTTTCCTTTCATTGTTCCCTAAAAGGACAAATCTATAAAAAACCTGGTTTCCAAGTCAAGGGATTATCTCATGCCGGATGCCTGTCCGGATCATCGGAAAATGTTCGAAGAACCGTGCCCGATTCCGCTGGCGCCTCTCCGGACGGTTGATTATTGACAGGACTGATGATTTAATAAGCCCTACAAGGCAATGAATAACATATTGAAAAAAGAGATGCTGGTTCGGGCCGTGGACGTGGATTTCCAGGGGAAGATCAGGGCGGACATGTTCCTGAACGGCCTCATGGAGGCAGCCTCGGAACACGCGGCCCGACTGGGCGTGTCCGTGCTGGACATGTTCAAGAAAAACCTCACCTGGGTGCTGTCCCGCTGGCACATAAAGTTCCTGCGCTATCCCGGGTTGTGGCATATTTTTGACGTGCACACCTGGCCTTCTCTCCGCCAGGGGACGTTCTCCCTGCGGGAATTCGAGGTCTTCGATGAAAAAGGCCCCCTGGTGCAGGCCACGACCTCCTGGCTGGCCCTGGATCTGGCATCCAAGAGGCCGGTGCGGATGGAACAGTTCCTGCCGGACTTCGAGCTGGAGACGAGGAGGGCGCTGCAGGACGATTTTGAACCTCTGCCGAGGCTGGAAGAGCCTGACCTGGAAAGGGAATATCCGGTGTTCCGGAGCTATCTGGATGTCAACCGGCACGTCACCAGCACAGCCTACATCCTCTGGGCTCTGGAGACGACGCCGGAAGACATACTCCTCGAGCTCAGGCCTTCGGAGATCGAGATCAACTACCGGGCGGAGACCTTCTACGGAGACCGGATCATCTCCCGTTCGCAGAGGCTTTCAGAGCCCGAGAAGCCCACGTTCCTGCACACGCTACTTCGGGCCGGAGACGGGAAGGAGCTGGCCCTGCTGCGGACCGTCTGGTCCGATTTGTGAATAGGGGACAGTCCTCTTCTCTCTCAGTACTTCGGGATCCACAGATAGGAGATGACACCCGCATGGTCGGAGGGCCAGAGCCCGGAGGGAGTGCGGTCTGCCAGCTCGTCCCCGACGATATCCATGAGTGTCGTGCCGATGTCCTGCTTCCCATCGTTGAAGACGTTGCTGCGGACCCAGATGTGGTCGATACGTTCGTACATGTCGACCGTCTCGTTCCTCAGGCCGGAGTCGTGGCCGTAGGTGTTGCCTGCCTTGTTGTAGGTCAGTTCAGATCTTCCTTCGTATCGGCGCCAGGCGTCGACGTATCCGTTGTTCTTGATGAAGTTGTACGTTGCCGTTTTGTACTCTTCGTCGGCTTTGGGCATGCTGTTGAAGTCGCCTACCAGGATGATCTGTTCGGTCTGCATTGCGAGAATGGTCAGCAGCTCCTGGGCCTGAGCCAGCTGGAGCGGGAGCAGCTCCGGAACTGAGACCGGTTCCAGGTGGGTGTTGACGAAGTGGAAGGTGCGGTTGCGGATCTTGACGTCTACCGCCACCCAGCCCCTGGGAACCGTGATGCCGGCGGTGGGGACGATCAGCTGGGCCTGGAAGTGGCCTCTGCTCTTCCCCAGGATCTCGACATCACCGCGGGCCAGGATCACGTCGAAGTCCGTAACCCTTACATCGCTCAGTTGGGAGACCGCCTCAGGATTGTACATGGGGAGTTCCAGGTCGATGTTCTTGATCCTGGCCGCCACCTGGTAATCCAGGCCTTTGGCCTCCAGAGCCGTCATGAGTATCTTGAGATAGTTGTACAGCACCTGTGTGGCCGGTTCCGTGCCGCCCATGGCCGCATCACCCTCTTTCTGGAAACGGATCTTGTAGACCTCCTGCAGCCCGATCAGGTGAGGCTTGTGCTTCTGGATCTCGTCAGCCAGGGCCAGGGCCCGTTCCGGGAAGTTGGTGGACATCATCTGGGCAAAGGCCTGTGCCGCCAGGATCGGGATCTCGTTGGGATCCTGGGCCCCCAGAATGATGTCCACATCTGCCCCGATGTAGATGTTCCGGGTCATGACCTTCACTCGAGCTTCCCCTGCTGTTTCCATCATCTGGTCCGGCAGGTCGGTTTGAGCGCCCGTCTCCCCTCCACATAGGAGAAAGAGACATGCCAGGGCGGGAATGAGGATTCTTTTTGTCATTTTGACCTCCTATTGCCTTAGCGCCGCCGGACGGGTCGTGCTGAAAAAAGCGAAGAAAGAAAAACCGGGAGAAAGACTCGCATTGCCAGTGTCCGGTGCCCCCTCACGGTGACGCTCAGCTGATATAGACAATCTAATGCGGAGCCCTCATTAAATCAAGCTCTATTCTGGATTATTCATAAGAATTGCCGAACTAATTACAAAAACACCGTCAGGTCTTTTGGATTATTCATAAAAGGAACATTTTGACACGCTCGTGAGCCTGTGAAAAAATGTTTTATGGAGAGAGGCTGAACAATGAAGAGAAGGACATTCCTGCGCTTCATGGGACACACCGGAGTCGCCGCTGTGGCCGGCGGGGCCATGAGCTGTACGGGGAAAGACCGGCAGCCCAATATCATCTACATACTGGCCGATGACCTGGGCTATGGGGGGCTGGGATGCTATGGGCAGAAGATCATTCGCACTCCTCACCTCGACCGCATGGCCGCAGATGGAATGCGCTTCACACAGCATTACGCCGGGTCCCCGGTGTGTGCGCCCTCCCGCTGCGTCCTGCTCACCGGCA
>JAUXEH010000365.1 GCA_030620655.1 Candidatus Aminicenantota bacterium
ATCTATCGATTTGGTAATCTATCGATTTGGGGTCAGACCATGAAATCTGTTGAAATAACTGCATTTATGTTACATTTTTGGCCGAATCCACTGCTTAGAACGTGATTTTCACCCCTATAAATAAGCCAATAAGAACGCTCTTGCTCATCTCTATCATAGAGGCCTTACAGTTCTATTTTCTCTACCAAAACTGAAATTATAAGGCTGGAATTTGGGGTATTTACTACTGTAATTATAATTATATCAACTACATTTCATGGTCCGACCCCAAAGGATCAAAGGAAAGAAGCTGGCGGATGACGTAGTGGAGGATTCCGCCGTGACGGAAGTAGTTGAGCTCCGCGGGCGTGTCGATGCGGCAGAGGACGGAGAACGTCTTCTTCGAGCCGCTGTCGGACTCAACGGAGGCTTCGATTTCAATGCCCGGGGCCAAACCCAGGGCAATGCCGGACACCGCGAACGTCTCGAAGCCGGTCAGCTCCAACGTTTCATAGCTCTGGCCGGGCAAGAATTGCAGCGGCAGCACCCCCATCCCGATGAGGTTGCTGCGGTGGATTCGTTCGAAACTTTCTGCGATGACGGCTTCCACTCCCAATAGTTTGGTGCCTTTGGCGGCCCAGTCCCGGGATGATCCCGTGCCGTACTCTTTTCCGGCCAAGACGATCAGGGGCACCCCCTCCTCCCGGTACTCCATGGCCGCCTCATAGATCGAGGTGCGCTGCCCATCCGGAAAATGCAATGTCCAGTTTCCCTCTCTGCCTGGGGTCAGTAGATTGTGGAGGCGGATATTTCCGAAGGTCCCCCGCATCATGACTTCATGGTTGCCGCGGCGCGATCCGAATGAATTGAACTCCTCCGGCTCGATCCCACGTTCGATCAAATATCTTCCAGCCGGGCTGTCGTCCGGGATGGCTCCAGCGGGCGAGATGTGGTCAGTAGTGAGGGTGTCCCCCACCTTTACCAGGACACGAGCTTTCGAGATGTCCTTCAAAGGGGGCGGACTCAGAGTCATGCCTTCAAAAAAAGGCGGAGCTTTTACATAGGACGAAGCGGGATCCCATGCGTAATTTTGGCCCAGCGGGGTGTCAAGAGCGAGCCAGCGTTCGTCCCCGGTAAACACCTCGGAATATTCCTGACTGAACATCTCTTTGCTCAAGGACTTCCGGACCAAGGACTGGATCTCCTCCCTGGCAGGCCATATATCCTTGAGGAATACGTCTCTGCCCTCAAGATCCTGGCCCAGGGGTTCGTTCAGAAGATCGATGTCCATCCGCCCTGTGAGCGCATAGGCCACTACCAGAAGGGGCGACATCAAATAATTCCCTCGGGTGTGGGGATTGACCCGCCCCTCGAAGTTTCGGTTTCCGCTGAGCACGGCCACAGCCACAAGACCGGTTTTTTCAATGCCATGGGCAAGGAAATCGGGCAGAGGGCCGCTGTTCCCGATACAGGTCGTGCATCCGTATCCTACCAGGCCGAATCCCAGTTTTTCGAGATAAGGCAAGAGTCCTGTAGCCTCAAGATAGTCCGTGACAACCTTGGAACCGGGCGCCAGGCTGGTTTTGATCCAGGGCTGGGATCGCAGGCCCCGCTCCACAGCCTTTTTGGCAAGTAGTCCGGCTCCGATCATGACGGACGGATTCGAGGTGTTGGTGCAGCTGGTGATAGCGGCAATGACCACACAGCCGTGCCGCATGCGGAGTTCTTTCCCATCATGCAGAACCGTGGCGACACTCTGCGGATTTTCCACGTCCATCCCGCGCAAGGCCTGGGCAAACGCATCTTTGGACTCCTTGAGTCTGATCCTGTCCTGCGGTCTCTTGGGCCCAGCCAGGCTGGGTTCCACATTCGCAAGGTCGAGCTCCAGAACATCTGAATAAAGAGGATCAGGGCTCGCGTCCGTTCGGAAAAGCCTCTGTTCCTTGGTGTAGGCCTCCACCAGTGCCACCTGCTCATCCGGACGCCCGGTACTGCGGAGAAATTCCAGTGTGCGGGCATCCACCGGAAAATATCCGATGGTGGCCCCATATTCCGGAGACATGTTGGAAATGGTCGCTCGATCTTCCAGGCTCAGGCTGGAAAGACCCGGGCCAAAATATTCGACAAATTTCCCCACAACTCCCTTTTGCCGCAGCATCTGGGTCACGGTGAGCACCAGGTCTGTGGCCGTCACTCCTTCCGTCAGCTCTCCTGTGAACCTGAGGCCCATCACATCCGGGATGAGGATGGAGATGGGCTGCCCCAGAAGGGCGGCCTCGGCTTCGATCCCTCCCACGCCCCACCCCAATACGCCCAGGCCATTTATCATGGGAGTATGGGAATCGGTCCCCACCAGAGTGTCTGGATATGCCAGGAGCTGATGGTTCTCTTCGGCCGTGAACACCACCCGCCCCAAATACTCCAGATTCACCTGATGACATATCCCGGTGGAGGGAGGGACCACACGGAAATTCTTGAAGGACTGCTGTCCCCAGCGCAGAAACGCATAACGCTCCCGGTTGCGCTTATATTCCAAATCAGAGTTGAAGCGTTCGGCATCGGGTGTCCCGAATCTATCCACCTGTATCGAGTGATCGATGACGAGGTCCACCGGCACGCGCGGATTGATCATCGTTGGATCACCGCCCAGTTTTGCCATGGCATCCCGCATGGCCGCCAGGTCCACCACGGCCGGCACTCCGGTGAAGTCCTGCATGAGCACTCGGGCGGGCGAAAAGGCGATCTCGGTGCTGGTTTCCCGCTTTGGCTCCCATCGCATCAGCGCTTCGATATCCTCGGAAGACACATGGATGCCATCCTCTTTTCTCAATAGATTTTCCAACAGGATCCGTATTGAAAACGGCAGCCGAGAGATATCTCCCATCCCCGCCTTTTCAAGTGCGTCGAGACGGAATATTTGAAAAGTATCGGTCCCGACAGTCAGCCCTGCTCGACTTCCAAATGAATTGGATTGACCTTGACTCACTGGACGCTCCTATCCTGAATAATTCATAAAAAATGTCGATATTTCACGTAATACATGCAATATCAAGGGGTTACATGAGGTATTTCTGTGAGCATATAAACAGCTATGTTCTCCTATTGTTATATTCATCGACATTTTTTC
>JAUXEH010000461.1 GCA_030620655.1 Candidatus Aminicenantota bacterium
CGCATGTCGTCGAGAGTCAGGTTCTTGCGCTTCTGCTGCTTCCTCAACTCTTCGATGGATATGCTTATAAAGGAGGTCCTGGTAACGGAGAAATCGTTGGCGCCGAAAAAGGCGAATTTGGTGTAGACATAGTCGTTGAGCCCCTGGATGATGGAGACCACCGCGATGATGGTCAGAACCCCGATGATGATCCCCAGCAGGGTGAGAAACGTCCTCAGCTTGTGGCCCCACAGAGAGCCCATGGCCATGGAGATGGATTCGCCGACATGCACGCGCGCCATTTTTTACCCTAAAGTTCGTTTTTCATTCTACACTAACAGGTACGGAAGAGGAATAAAAAGGTTGTAGGGATAAACATCCTCACTTCCCGGCCTATTCAGTCCGGGCGGAAGACCCGCCGTCCAACCTCCCCCTCCCATCCCTCCCTGTGAGGAATCCTTTCTTTCTCTTACCTCCCCATGCGCTCGGACTGAAGATGGCCGGCTTCCGAACGTCGCTCGGTCGTCCACAATGTTTGGCCGGTAACTTTTATGAATCGTTCAGAAAGGCGGGAGCCTACAATGTCGCCTTGACCTGCTTCCCCAAACACATACATTAATAGAGCCCAACATCACGGAATTGAGGATACTTCCGGAAACAACAGATTTGAGGATATTCTCTTATTTTCGTACAATCAAAGCAGGAGGTGGAGATGAGCGGAAAAAAAGAAGCAGCCGGAGATGAGATCGTTGTTCCCTGCGTCTACTTCAAACAGGGCGGGAAGGCCAGCTCCCGCCGCACCCTGGAGGTCGCATCTCAGCGGGCCCGGGAACTGAATGTGGATCAGGTCGTGGTGGCCACCACGACCGGGGAGACCGGCGTCCAGGCGCTGGATTATTTCCCGGGAGAAAGCCTGGTGATCGTCACTCACTCCACGGGTTTCGTCCGTCCCGACTTCCAGCAGCTGCCGTCGGATGTGCGTCGGAAACTGGAGGCCGCGGGGGTGCAGGTGCTGACATGTCAGCATGCCCTGGGCGGGGTCAACCGGGCGGTCCGGAAGAAGCTGAATACCTACCAGCTCGACGAGATCATAGCCTACACCCTGCGTCTATTCGGCCAGGGCACCAAGGTGGCCGTGGAGATCGCCTTGATGTCCGCGGATGCCGGCAAGATCACCACCGAGCGCCCCTGCATCTCCATCGGGGGGACCAGCGAAGGCGCCGACACCGCGCTGCTCCTGAAGGCGGCACACGCACAGGATTTTTTCGATCTCCGGATCCTGGAATTTCTGGCCAAGCCGCATCACCCCGACTGAGCCTTCCGATGCTGGTCCGCCTCAACAAATACATCGCCCAATCCGGCCTGGCTTCACGCCGCGCGGCCGACCGTCTCATAAGCGAGGGGAAGGTAAAGATCAACGGCAGTGTCGTCCGCACCCTGGGACACAAGATCGACACCGACCGGGATCGGGTAGAGGTGGGCGGCCGGACGATTCATCCTTCTGAGGACAAGGTCTATCTGATGCTTCACAAACCGCCCGGCTGCCTTGTGACCAGGAGTGATCCTTTCCAACGGCCCACGGTGATGGAGCTCCTGCCTCCCCGGGCCTCCAGTGTTTTTCCCAGCGGACGGCTCGACCTGGAGAGCGAGGGCCTGCTTCTCCTGACCAATGACGGCGAGCTGGCCCACCGCCTGATGCA
>JAUXEH010000470.1 GCA_030620655.1 Candidatus Aminicenantota bacterium
AATCCCTGTTCCGAGCCGGGATCCTTCCCGAGACACCGGCGGGAGATCTTACGCCGGAGCAGGCCCGGAAGCTGCTCCGTACCATCCGCAGGGTCCTGCGTGAGGCCATCCACAGCGGGGGCACGACGTTTTCCGACTACCTGGACCCCCGGGACCGCAGGGGGACGTTCCAAAGGAAGCTCCATGTCTACGGCCGGCAGGGGGAGCCCTGCTTCCGCTGCGGGGGGCTGATCCAAAAATCCGTGGTGGCCCAGCGCGGCACCCACTTCTGCCCCCGCTGCCAGGTATGACAGCTTGGGTTAAGCCATCACGGAGCTCGGACGCATTTCCCAAATCGTGATAAAGCAACAGTACTGATCTAACAATCAATATGGTTTCATCGACCGGCGCAAGCCTCGTGTACGGCCTCGAACATGGCCGTGATGTTGGCGGGCGGGACATCGGCCAGGATGTTGTGGACCTGCTGGAACACGAAACCGCCGCCCGGCCGCAGGGCCCGCACCTGCTCGGCGACATGGCGCCCGATCCCTTCCGGGGTGCCGTGGGGGAGGACATCCCGGGTGTCACAGCCGCCGCCCCAGAAGGTGATGTCACGGCCGAAATCCCGCTTGAGGCCTGCGGCCTCCATGCCTCTTGCATTGACCTGGACCGGATTGATGGCATCCAGGCCGGCGTCGATGAGGTCCGGCAGGAGCTCCCTCACCCCTCCGCAGCAGTGCAGCATGACCTTGACTTCGGCCAGCTCCCTGGCCCGGCTCCAGAGGCGCGCGTGGAAGGGCTTGTAGTAACGGCGGTACATCTCGGGGGAGAGCAGGGGGCCACCCTGCCCGCCCAGGTCGTCGCCGAACAGGACGATGTCTATGTGGGGGCCGACGGCACCCAGCCACTTCTCGAGGTTCTTGAGGTAGATCTCACACAGGCTATGGGAGAGGCGTAGGACATCGTCGGGATACATGCCCAGGTAGAGCAGGTAGTTGTCCATCCGGTAGAGCATCTGGGGAACCTCGAACAGGTTGCCGCCGAACAGACCGATTATGGCCCGATCCGTTTTCGAACGCAGATCGCAGGCGGCACGCGCCATCTCCGCCAGGCCCGCCTCGTCCAGATCCAGGTGGGCGCCGGGGTGGACCACCCCGGTCCAGATGGTGTCTCCCAGGATGTCCTCGAGGTCGGAGAAATCGTCCCCTGCGATCCCCCGGCCCATCAGGGGGAAATAGGTCTGTTCGAAGTACAGGCAGCCTGGCTTCTGGAGGCCCAACTCCTGTCCCTCATCGTTCAGGACCACCCAGTCCCGTCCCCGCCGCTCGATGTTGATGAAGCCGGGGATCAGGCAGGGCGATCCGTCCGGGAGCTCCCACTCCTTCCAGTCCTCGTCCCGCAGCAGGAATCCCCGCCCCATCTCGATGGTGTCTACCCCGAACCTGTCGAGCACGTCCTCGTCCACCACGGCCAGCTGCTGGACCATGTCGTACACCCGCACCGGCCGGGGCGGGAGGCCTAGGTGTGTGCGGAGCTTGGGA
>JAUXEH010000312.1 GCA_030620655.1 Candidatus Aminicenantota bacterium
GCTGATTCGACCTTGCAGGCCGTAAGACACCTGTAGGGGCACTTGATCTTCAATCTACCCTTTATTTCCAGGTCATCCAGGAATTTATTCTTCATGGCCCGGCCCGGCATGCCCACGGGACTCTTGATGATGACGATATCCTCTTCCTCGGCATCCAGATAGCTCTGTTTGAATTCCGGGGAGACGTCGCACTCTTCGGTACAGACAAAGCGAGTGGCCATCTGGACGCCCGAGGCACCCAGGTGCAGCATGCGGGCTATGTCCCCCCCGGTGAAGATCCCTCCCGCGGCGATCACAGGAATTTTTTTCCCGTAGCGATCCTCATAAGGTTTGATCGTTTCCAGTATCCCGGGCAGCAGCTTTTCCAGGGAGTATTTTTCGGGCTGTTGGAGCTGTTCCTCCGAGAAGCCGAGGTGGCCCCCGGCCAGCGGCCCCTCCAGGATCAAGGCATCGGGGATCCTGGCATAGCGCTTGTCCCAGGCGCGGAGGATGAACTCGGCTACACGCGAAGAGCTTACGATGGGGAGCAGATTCACGGTAGGATCGTCCACCAAAGCGGGAAGCTTGGCAGGGAGCCCGGCACCGTATATAATCAGCTTGATCCCTTCCCTCACGGAGGCCTTGATCAGGTCATCCGCATTGCTGAGGACCCCCATGAAATTGACCGCGATATGGCCCCCTGTCATACTCCGCGCCTTACGGATCTCCAGCTCCAGGGCTTCGCGCGTTACCGTCCTATAATCAATCTTGACAGCATCCACATCCCCCAGGCCGATGCTAGAGATGGTGCCGATGGCGCCCTCCTCAGCCACGGCCGCGGCCAGAGAAGAAAGCGAAACGCGCACACCCATGCCCCCCTGGATGATGGGGACATCCACAGTAACGCTGCCGATCTCTAGCTTCGGGATTATCATTCAGTCTCCATGTCGTTTCACAACCAGGCAGACATTGCCACCCCCGAATCCAAAGGAATTGCTGAGAGCCACCTCCAGGTCGATCTCCTCCGCCCCATGGGTCACGTAATCCAGGGTGCAGTCAGGGTCGGGCTCCTCATAGTTGATGGTCGGCGGCAGGATGCCGGTATAGACACTCATGGCCGTGGATATCATCTCCACGGCCCCGGCAGCGGCCAGGAGGTGGCCTATCATCGACTTGATGGAGCTGATCTTGAGCTTCCGGCTGTGCTCACCGAAAACCTTCATGATGGCGGCGTTCTCGGCCTGGTCGTTCAGGAGTGTGGAGGTGCCGTGGGCGTTGATGTAGCCCACGTCCTGCGGCTCGATCCCCGCGTCTTCGAGAGCCGCCCGCATGACCCGGACCATCCCGTCACCCTCGGGATCAGGGGCCGTAAAATGAAAGGCGTCGGCCGTGTTCCCATAGCCCTTGATCTCCGCATATATGCGGGCGCCGCGCCTGCGGGCGTATTCTAGCTCTTCCAACACGACGACTCCCGATCCCTCACCCATCACGAAGCCGTCCCGGTTCTTATCAAAAGGCCGGCTCGCCTTTTCTACGCAGTCATTCCGGATCGACATGGAGCGGGTCCCGCAAAAGCCGCCGTAGGGCAGGGGGTTGACACTGGCGTCGGAACCACCGGCCAGCATGATATCGGCATCTCCCCTTTGGATTATCCGGAAGGCATCTCCAATGGCATTCGAGGAGGTGGAGCAGGCCACACAGGGGGCCGACAGAGGCCCTTTCAGGCCGTACCTGATGGACACGTGGCAGGCGGCCATGTTGATGAGGGTCTTGGTCACGAAAAAGGGGCCGAGGGACTTCGGCCCGCTCTCATGCAGGATGGCATGCCCCTCCTGGATGGCCAAGGCCCCCCCGATACCCGAGCCGATGATGACTCCGGCCCTGTTCCCATCGAAGGGATACTCTGCCAGCCCGGAATCCTGCATGGCCATGGCTCCGGCGGCCACGGCAAAATGGATGAACCGGTCCATCCTTCCCACGGCCTTCTTCTCGATCCAATCCTCGGGTTGGAAGTTCTTCACCTCCGCCGCCATCTGGGATCGAAACTCGGAGGGATCGAAATGCGTGATACGGCCCACACCGTTCCGCCCTTCCTTCAAGCCTTTCCAGAATTCTTCCAGGCCGAGACCGATTGGGGAGACAACACCAGACCCGGTCAGGACGACTCGATGTTCCATCCGTACTCTTGTTTCACTCGTCATGATTAGCCGATCTTCTCTGCAAAGAATGCTTATTCTAGCACAGGAACTGCCAAAATAATAATCCGAAGCTCATCCTGGGTTCTTGACAAGGCTCACTTCTCTTCGATGCAGTAGAGGTTCTCGAACCCGCGCAGGAACATCTGGTCGTCCACGATGGCCGGCGAGGCGTGAAAACTGTCGTCGAGGGTATTTTTTACCAGGACCTTGAACTCAGGGCCATGCGCCACCACGAACATGGTGCCCTTCTGGCTCAGGATGTAGACCCGGTCCCGGGCGCCCACAGGAGACGTGTACAGGTTGCCGAAACTATCCATCCTTTGGCCTGAGTAATATGGTTCACCGGTCTTGATGTCGAAACATGACAGGATCCCGTTATTGGACCTCAGCAGGTAGAGCCTGTCGCCGTAAAGCAGCCCCGAGGGCGTGTAAGGGGTTTCCTTGCCGTCATAGCTCCAGACGATGGCGTCCGTGCCGGTGATGTCCTCCTTGGCCCCGGCCAGGCGGATGGCCAGCAGGGCATTCCCGCGGAATCCGCTCATGACATACAGGATGCCGTCGGCCACCATGGGAGTGGGGATGACGTTATTGGTCATGCCGCCGCACTGCCAGATCAGCTCACCCGTCTCGAAGTCATAGCTGCGGATGAACTTTGTGGCACTGGTTATGACCTGAAGCTTCCCCTCCACCTCGACCACGATGGGGGTGGCCCATGATGTGCGCTCATCGCGCGCGACCTTCCAGACGTCCCTGCCCGTTTCTTTGTCCAGGGCATAGAGGAACGAATCTCCATTATGGTCCCAGAGGATGAAGATCCTGTCTCCATAGAGCATCGGTGAGCTGCCTTCGCCGAACTCCATGTGCTTCTGCATCTGGCCGAAGTCCCGCTCCCACTTGAGGCTGCCGTCGGCTGCGTCCAGGCAGAACAGGCCGCGGGACCCGAAGTAGGCGAACACATGCTCCCCGTCGGTCACGGGAGAGTGCGAGGCCCAGCTGCCCAGGTCGTGGGTAGCTTCCTGAGGGACCTCCTCCCTCACCGTCTTCTGCCAGATGACCTTCCCGTCGCTCCGGTCGAGACACAGGACATCGAACCTGTGCTTGATGTTGGTCTTCCGGCTGGGCATGCCGCGTCTGCCCCCTTCCTTGGCCGCGGGTTTGGCTTCCGGCTCGAGCGGCACGGCCGTCAGGATAAAGATCCTGTTCTCCCAGATGATGGGGGTGGAATGCCCCCGGCCCGGGATCGCGACCTTCCACTTGATGTTCTTGGTCTCGCTCCACTCCAACGGAGGATTTCCGTTGGACGAGGCTCCGTTCATCTGGGGCCCCCGCCACTGATGCCAGTACTTGTCGGATCCTACGGGATCCTGCGCCGCGGCAATCACCAAAGCCGCAGCCAGAAATACGCCGATCACAACGCTGAATCTTTTCATTTCACCTTCCTATGCAGTATAGATGGGCCGCAGTCCGGATAAAGATCTGTTTGCCCGATACGGCCGGAGACGCGAGGGTATAGGACCCGTCGAGCTCGCTGGTGGCCAGGATCTTGAACTCCGGCCCTGTCGCGACCACTGTGGTCACACCCTGCTCGTTAAGGATGTACATCCGGCCCTCGGAAATGATCGGCGAGGCACTCACGATGCCCTCATGGGTGGTCTCCGGGCCGTAGACCACGGCCCC
>JAUXEH010000304.1 GCA_030620655.1 Candidatus Aminicenantota bacterium
CACATGGCTTGCTGGCCTTCACCCTGAATCTCCAGGGGGGAAGTCCCACGGGCTATAGCAACCAGGACTGGGTGAACTCAGCCTTTGATCCCGACGGCGGGCTTCGTCCGGATTACCTCAACAGGCTGGAACAGATCCTGGGCAAAGCCGACGACCTTGGCATGGTCGTCCTCCTGGGTCTGTTTTACTTTGGACAGGACCAGCATCTCCGGGACGAGGCAGCTGTTGTAGCTGCGGTGGACAATATCATGGGCTGGCTGTTCGAGAGCGGATACCGGCATATCCTGATCGAGGTCAACAACGAGTGTGATGTGCGCGCCTATGATCATGAGATCCTCAAGCCCGACCGGGTCCATGAGCTCATCCTCCGCGTAAAAAACAGGGAAAGTCGGGGCTACCGCTTCCCGGCAGGCACGAGCTACGGGGGCGGATCCGTCCCGGATGCCAGCGTGGTGCAGGCCTCGGACTTTATTCTCCTGCATGGGAACGGAGTGAAAGATCCGCGGCGGATCGTCGAAATGGTCGAGCAGACAAGGCAGGTCGAAGGCTACACGCCTAAACCCATCGTTTTCAACGAAGACGACCATTACGACTTCGATCAGCCGTTCAACAACTTTGCGGCGGCTGTGCAGGCCTATGCATCCTGGGGATTCTTCGATTACCGCCGGCAAGGAGAGGATTTTGCAGACGGCTTTCAGAGCGTACCGGTGGACTGGAAGATCCGGTCAGAGCGAAAGCTCACCTTCTTTGAGAAGCTCAAGGAGATTACTGGGGATTCGCCCCCCTCAACGTCCGATGTAGCCGGGATTGTCCTTTTCGACGACCAGCTTAGTGGTCAGCACGGTCTCTCCCGCCGTGAGGCGGACCAGGTACTCTCCCGTGCCGGCCAGCGGTGCGCGCCTCTGGTAGCGCCTCTGGCTGGTCTGTCCGGCCTTCGCTGACTTACTCGGCGGGTTCTGCCGGAAGTTCCACAGCACCTTGTGCACTCCAGCCTCCTTGGGCCCTTCCAGGTTCCGGATGACCTTTCCTGTGATGTCGAGGATCTCGATCGTGACTCTCTCGGGCAGGTCGTTTTTTAGATAATAGGCGATGGTGGAACCCGTGGGCGGGTTCGGCTCGAAGAAGCGCTTGTCGGTGACCCAACTCCACTCGTAGGTCCGGGCCCACTGGACCTCGGGCCGGATATCGAAAAGGTGCACATCCTTTTCCCTGGCCTCCGGCGTCCACTGCTGGAGGGATGTGAGGTTGTCCACGATCCAGGCCCCGCGTCCGTGTGTGCCTGCGATGAGGTCATAGTCGCGGGGATGGATGAACAGGTCGTGCACCGGTACGGTGGGCAGCCCGTTCATGAAGCGGGACCATGTCTCGCCCCGGTCGAGCGAGATGTACACGGCGAACTCGGTTCCGCAGAACAAAAGGTCCGGGTTCTTGTAGTCTTCGCGTATGACATACACCGAACCCTCAGGGAGGCCCTTCGTGATCTTCTTCCAGGTCTGGCCGTAATCATCGGTCGTGTAGATGTAGGGGGCCTGGTCGTCGTGCCGGTGGCCGTCGAATGCCACATATGCCCGGCCGGCCACATGGTTGGAAGCTTCCACCCGTTTCACCCAGTAGTTCTGCGGGGCGTCGGTGATATTGTCGTTGAGGCGTGTCCAGGCGGCGCCCCCGTTCCGGGTGAGCTGGACGTTGCCGTCGCTGGTCCCGGCCCAGATGAGCCCCGGTTTGAGAGGGGATTCGTCCACGGAGACCAGTGCGCTTAAGCGTGACTCCGGATCCGCGGTGAGATCGGGGCTGATGGTCTGCCAGTTGTCTCCCCTGTCCACGGATTTGAACAGCTTGTTGCCCCCGAAATACAGGGTGTGGGGGTTGTGCGGGGAGATGATGACCGGGGCGTTCCAGTCGAAGCGGTACCGTACACGCGGCTGCCCTTCCTGAGGCCGAGGGGGCTGCGGGCGCAGGAACCGGGTTTCGCCTGTCCGGAGGTCGAGGCGCTGCAGCATCCCGCCCTGGGTCTCGAAATAGACGGTGTTGAAATCCGTGGGATCGACCAGGTTCACGAAGCCGTCGGCGTTGCTGAGCGGGAACCAGTCTGCGTTCACGATGCCCGAATTGCGGCGGGAGCGGCTGGGCCCTCCCCAGTTGCCGTTGTCCTGGAGCCCGCCGTACACGTAATACGGCTTGCGCATGTCGGCCGTTATGGCGTAGAACTGGGCCAGGCAGATCGAGGTGATCACCTCCCAGTTGTCTCCCCGGTCGAACGTGATGTTGATCCCGCCGTCTCCTCCCACGATGAGATGGTCGGAGTTGCTGGGATCGATCCAGATGGCGTGGTAGTCGATGTGGGTCCGGCCCTGCACCACCGGGCCGCTCTTGACGGTGGTTCCCCCGTCCTCGGAATAACCCAGGGGGGATCCACAGGTCCAGATCACGTCCGCGTTGTTGGGATCGACCCGGATCTGGCTGTAGTAGGAGGGCCGGTTGTTGAAGGTGTTCATGTGCTGCCAGGTCGCCCCGTAGTCCGTGGACCGGAATATGCCCCCCAGGTTGGGATCGGGTTCGCCCTCTTTGGTTTGGGGAGGGCCGGGCCTTCCCCGGGTCTTCTTGGTGCTGACCTGCGCATAGACCGTTCCCGGCCGGCTGCGCGAGGCGCTCACGGCGCTGCGGCCCAACTCGTCCGTGGGCAGCCCCTGGCTGGCCCTGGTCCAGGTCGCTCCCGCGTCTTTGGTGATGTAGATGCCCGCCTTGGGCCCCCACTGGTCGACCGGATCCCCGGCATCGAATCGATCCCTGAGCCTCTCATGGGCGACGGCATAGAGGATGCCGCTGTCCTCGGGGTCCATGGCGATGTCCGTCACACCCGTCCTTTCGTCCAGATACAGGACCTTCTCCCAGGTCCGGCCGCCGTCCACGGTCTTGAACAGACCGCGCTCCTCGTTCACAGCCCAGAGGCGTCCCAGGGCTGCCACATATACGATGTCCGGGTTCTGGGGATCGATGAGTATGCGGCCGATGTGATGGGTGTCCTTCAAGCCCACGAATTCCCAGGTCTCTCCGGCATCCGTCGATTTGAATACACCGGAGCCCCAGGGAGAGCTGTTGCGGTTGTTGGGCTCCCCGGTCCCCACGAACAGGATGTCGGGATTGGAAAGAGACACGGCGATGTCTCCGATGGAGCCGTTGGGCTGGTCGTCGAAGATCGGTTCCCAGGTTATTCCGGCATTGACGGTCTTCCACAGTCCGCCGGTGGCCGCTCCCACGTAGATGATGCTGGGATTGCTCTCCACGCCTTCCACATCGGTGATGCGCCCGCCGGGATTGGCCGGGCCGATCAGCCGCCACTTAAAATTTTGCAGAAACTCTTCGGTTTCGCCGGCGGCTGTCTGAGCCAGCGCCGGATATGATGAGACAAGACATAGTGTCAGGAAAACAACACTCAGCAGTGCGGTGGTGGATCTGGACATTATGATTTCCTCCTAATTTATAATCCAGGATAACTTAGTACACTGTTTCATATTCATAAATACTATTACTTATAAATTGTCATTGCGACATATAAACTGTCATTGCGAGCGATAGCGAAGCAATCTCTTTTAAAGATGAGATTGCCACGTCGCATCGCTCCTCGCAATGACAAAATAATACGTCACCGAAATTAAGAACTAGAGCACTTAGTTACCGGATTTTCCTCGCCCCACGCTACCTCGCCGTGTCTCCGCGTTACCGAGTCACCGCATCTTGTGGATCTTCTTCCCTAATGCTCAATTCCCATGGCCATGGGAATGAGAGCCCTGTAGTCGGCCAAGGTCAGAGAGGTATGCCAGTGCCCTGAAGCCATCCCCCACCCCACTCCCAAGGAAAATACCGCGAGGACAAATACAGGATAGACCCAGGGCGGAAGGGGGCGCCTTAAGAGCGGCAGGGTCATGGCAAGAGCGCCATC
>JAUXEH010000166.1 GCA_030620655.1 Candidatus Aminicenantota bacterium
AATCTGCTTCCTGCAGGTCCCGCGCGCCAAAGACGTCAACATATTCATGGGAACCCTCATCCCGCCCAAGACCAGTGTGGACTATTTCCCGCTGGAGGTCTTGAACCAGGTGTTGGGAGGGACCTACATCAGCCGCCTGTTCATGAACCTGCGAGAATCCAGGGGTTATGCATACGACGCTGCATTCAGTTATATGGAATTCTACCGGTACTGCGGCGTGTTCTACGTCCATGCTCGGGTCACGCCCGAATCCATACGAGCGTCCGTCGAAGAGATCCAAAAGGAGATCCGTATCATATCCACACAGCGGGTACCCAACGAGGAGATCGAGACCGCGAAATCCTATCTAATGGGCCGATATCCCTTGAATATCCAGACCTATGCGGATCTCTCTGCGCGGATCGTGGATGTTCAGGTCCTGGGGTTGAGCGCCGGACACTGGGACAAGTACTATCAGAACATCATGCGCATCGACTCCCGGTCCGTATATGAAACGGCGCAGCGCTATTCCCTCCTCACGCCGATCATCATCATCGTTGGTGACAAATCCGTGCTGGAAACGATCGGATTTGAGAGGATAGACTTATACAACAACAAAGGAGAGCTCGTTCAAAGCATCACGAAAGGAGGACAGCAATGAAACTTGTGGAATGTGTCCCTAATTTCAGCGAAGGAAGAGACCTGGAACAGATCAAGGCCATCACCAAGGAGATTGAAGCCACGAAAGAGATACAGCTTCTGGATGTGGATCCCGGGGAGTCCACCAACCGGACGGTGGTCACCTTCATCGGAACCCCCGAGGGTGTTTTGGAGGCCGCCTTCAAGGCGATCCGCAAGGCTGCCGAGGTCATCGACATGAGCAAACACTCAGGAGCACACAGCCGGATGGGGGCCACGGATGTCTGCCCTTTTGTCCCGGTGAGCGGCGTCACCATGGAGGACTGTGTCGAACTGGCGAACAAGCTGGGAGAGCGTGTGGCCAGGGAGTTGAAGATCCCGGTCTATCTCTATGAGTCGGCCGCCCGGAAGCCCGAGCGGCGCAACCTGGCTACCGTGCGCGCGGGCGAATACGAAGGCCTGGAAGAAAAGCTCAAGGACCCGGAATGGGCGCCGGATTACGGGGAAGCGGTGTTCAACCCCAAGAGCGGGGCCACGGCCGTCGGCGCACGAGAGTTCCTCATCGCCTACAACATCAACCTCAACGCCCGCGACCGCAGATCGGCCCAGCACATCGCCCTCAACCTCAGGGAACGCGGCCGCTCCAAACGGGATGCAGAAGGAAAGATCATTCGGAATAAAAACGGTAAGGCTGTCCCGGTTCCGGGTAAGTTCAAAGAGGTCAAGGCAGTGGGCTGGTATGTTGAGGACTATCAGATCGCCCAGATCTCCATCAATTTCACGAACTACCATGTCTCTCCCCCTCACCTGGTCTTCGACGAGGCGGTTAAGGAGGCGGAACAGATCGGCTGCCGGGTCACAGGGAGCGAACTGGTGGGACTGATCCCCAAGGAAGCCATGCTCATGGCGGGCCGCCATTATTTAAAAAAACAGGGAAAGAGCGCGGGCGTTCCAGAGGAAGAGCTGATCCGTCTCGCGGCCATATCCCTCGGATTGAACGACATCTCCGAGTTCGATCCGGGGAAAAAGATCATAGAATACCAGTTCAAAGAAGTGGAGGACTCCCTCAACGACAAGACACTCCGGGAATTCGCCAATGAGCTTTCCATGGACTCCCCGGCCCCGGGAGGCGGGAGCGCCGCAGCTCTGTGCGGGGCCCTTTCCGCTTCCCTGTCGGCCATGGTGTCCAACCTCACCGTGGGGAAAAGTGAATATGAA
The DNA here is from genome assembly GCA_030620655.1 of Candidatus Aminicenantota bacterium. Classification (GTDB taxonomy): domain Bacteria; phylum Acidobacteriota; class Aminicenantia; order Aminicenantales; family Aminicenantaceae; genus JAUXEH01. The sequence goes on from JAUXEH010000166.1 coordinate 1,837, forward strand.
AAGGTCCAGGACCTGGTCAAAGATCTGGCGGAACAGGGCCAAGTCCTCAAGGATGAGCTGCTACGCGCCATCGATCTGGACACACTCGCCTTCAACCGGGTTATGGACTGCTTCCGACTCCCCAAGAAGACCGCTGAGCAGAAACAGGAACGGGCCGATGCCATAGAAGCCGCCACCAAGGAAGCGACCCGGATACCCCTCGGCGTCCTGGAGAAATGTGTCACAGCCCTCAAGCTGGCCAAAGAAGCCGCGCTCAATGGGAACAAAAATTGCCTCAGCGACGCGGGGGTTGCGGCTCTCGCGGCCCAGGCCGGGGCGGAGGGCGCCTACTACAACGTCCTCATCAACCTGCCGGACATCCAGGACCGGGATTTCACAAAGGAAACGGAGGCAGCGGCCACGGCCTACAAGACCGAGGCCATCGCCCTGGGAGATGGGATCCGAACCATCCTGGAAAATGAGCTGTGGGAAAAACTACCGTAAAGGTTTTACTTGAATCGGGTGACATTTTGTGGCACTATTTTTAGTTATTTGTATAACGACAACTTATTAGTATGGGAGGTATGGCATGTCATCAGGACTGACCGAACTCAATCCGACCGCTCTCTGGAATCACTTTGAAGAATTCCTGAAAATCCCACACGGGTCAGGGAACGAGAAGGCCCTGGGAGATTACATCATCTCCGTGGCAGAGAAAAACAACCTCGAGTGGAAGCGGGACGAGGTGGGGAACATCGTGGTCTCGAAAAAGGCTTCTCCGGGTATGGAGAATGCTACTGGTGTCATACTCCAGGGGCATCTCGACATGGTGTGCGAGAAGAACTCGGATGTAGATTTCGATTTTTCTCGAGATCCCATCCAAGCCGATATCGTCGAGGACTGGGTCCAGGCGAAAGGGACCACCCTGGGTGCCGACAACGGCATCGGCAACGGCGCGGCCATGGCCATCATGGAAGACGATTCCCTGACACATCCGCCCCTGGAATTCCTGTTTACCGTCGAAGAAGAGACCGGATTAACGGGTGCTACCTCCATAGAGCCCGATTTCCTTAAAGGCAAACGACTCCTCAACCTGGACAGCGAAGATGAGGGAGAACTCACCATCGGATGCGCCGGTGGCGCTGATTCGCTGCTCAGCCTGCCTCTGGAGAAGGAAGCTGCCGGACCGGGTGAGGCCTATGCCCTGAAGGTCTTCGGCCTGCAGGGCGGACACTCCGGGGTAGATATAAACCTGGGCCGGGGGAACGCCATAAAACTCCTGGCTCGCGTGCTCTGGGAAGCCGGCAGGGAGATCCCCTTCCGTCTGGCCGATCTCGATGGCGGGAACCTGCGCAACGCGATCCCCAGAGAAGCCCTGGCCACAGTGTTGCTCGAGGCCTCGCAGCACGATGCCTTCGCTGATGCCGTGAACACGGCCTTTGCCGGCATCAAAGGTGAGTACAAAGTCGTGGACCCCGACGCAGAGATCAGCCTGTCCAGGACGGAAGATAAGCCCCAAACGGTCCTGACTGCATGGTCACAGAAGAAACTGATCGAATTTCTGTTCGTACTCCCCCACGGCATCATCGCCATGCACCCGGAGATGGTAGGGCTGGTGGAGACATCGACCAACCTGGCCGTCATACACACCAGGGAGAACAATGCGGAGATCATCTGCAGCACCCGCAGCTCCATCGCCACGGCAGTTGAAGGCACTCGGGGTGTTCTGGCCGCACTGAGCGGCCTGGCCGGAGCTGACATCACTCTCGAGGAAGGCTACCCCGGCTGGAAACCCAACTTGCAGTCCCCCCTGCTCCAGATCCTGAAGGATGTCTACCAGGATGAGTTCGGGACGGAGGCCCGTATCGCAGCCATCCATGCCGGCCTGGAGTGCGGCATCATCGGCGAAAAATTCCCGGGGATGGACATGATCTCCTTCGGGCCGACCATCAAGTTCCCCCATTCCCCCAGCGAAAAGGTTCATATCCCTTCGGTGGAAAAATTCTGGACCTTCCTGATCAGACTGCTGGCAGAGCTCAAGTAGCCCGCTTAACGTGAATAATTCAGGATAAATTACTGACCGGTTAATCTTCCAGAGGGATCCTGTTCAGCCGGTTCCGCAGCCCCCGGGCATCCCCTACATACTTGCCCAGCTCCTGCCAAAAATCGCGACCGTGGTTTTTTATCCGTGTATGCACCAGCTCATGCAGTATCACATAATCGCACAACATCTCCGGAAGGGCTGCCAGCTTGAGGTTGAGGTTGATGTTGTTTTTTCCCGAACAACTCCCCCAGCGCGTCTTCTGGCGGCGGATAAACACGCGGTTGATAGAGAATCCATAGATCCCGGCCAACTCTTCAACCCTGCTTCGAAGCATTCTCCGGGCCTCCGCCTCAGGGAACGGAATCTTGAGAGGCTCATCGATCGAACCTTCCGCCTCCCACCGCTGCATCCGCTCCACGTGTTTCAGGATCCAGGCGCGTTTCTGTCGCACGAACGCTTCGGCCTGGGCCATGGAAACACCGCGCGGCACGGCCACACGGATCCGGCCCGGCAGCCTCACCGATACGCTCACACGGCGGGCCCGGGAACTGGAGACGAAACAGACATTCCCCACACCGGCGATAGTCTTGATCCGTGGGCTGCTCATTCCGTTCTGAAGATAATAAGGATGAATCCTCTTTCGGGGCGGGCGGGGTCGGCAGGCTCAGGATTTATCACGCACTGTCTTTTGAAAGGCGGAGACGCCGAGGATCTTGTACCGGTCCGAGGAGATAAGCTTTGTCCTGGATCGAGCGGGCAGCTCTTCGGCCCCCACCTGCCCGAAAAGTGAGCGCTCGAAGGCCGCGTGGTCGATATTGCGGTATTCGGCATACCGGTGGGGGGGAATGATCTCCTGTTTCTGAAGTATACCGAGCATGTGAGAAGTTTTAACCCCAAAATAACGCTTTAGGAAGATCACGTCCTCGAAATGAAGACTGCGGCCATGCAGCTCCTTGCTGACGACGTGCTTCAGCTTCCGGGGCGGGACCAGGAAATCAAAGGCAAACTGCTGCGCGAATTTCTCCCTGGGATGGTACAGGGGCAGGTACTCATCAATGAAGACATCCGGATTGTCCAGGATGGGTCCGGCAAAACGGTCCTTCAGATAATGGGCATATTCGTGGGCGGCCGCTACATGCTGATCTCCCAGCGGCCGACTCGAGTCTAAAAGGGCAAATCCGGCCTGCTCAGCCTCGTAAAATACGAAGATGCCGGCGATCTGCGCCGCTTCGGGTACGGCTTGACGCAGGATCCTCAGCCCGTTTAGTTCCAGCAGCGTAAAGATGTCACGTATGGGCTCATCACCCAGACCGAGCCGCTTCCGTTCCTCCTGCGCCATGCGCTCAGCCGAAGCGTTCTGATAGAACGGGGCCGGCTCTGCACGGCGCTGAGTCAGCTCCTCGACGCGGAGATAGTCCTCACTATAGCGCTGGAAGCGCCGGATCACGGCCTGAGCCTCCTTGCTGAGTTTCTTTTCTCTGCCCAGGACCTGGAAATCTCCCTCCGGGTCCTGCAGAAAGTAGCCGATGTCCTTTTTTAGGAAGTCGGACAATCTCCTGAGCGAATCCAGGCTGGGCGCCCGCTTGCCGATCTCTAGAAGCGAGATGAACTCGCTGGACAGCCCCACAGACTTGGACAGTTCCTCCTGAGTGAGCCCCAGGTTTTCCCTTGCCCTACGTAACTTCGCACCAAGTTTTACCGGCATGTCGTTCCCCTCGATGGACTAGGTTTTTTATAACTGCTGGTTGCCAAAAAGTCAAGAATGACTCTCAGTTATGAAAAGCGCCTTCATTGACTTCAGGAAAATCTGTCGGATATAATGACGGTGAATCCCGTGAAAAGTGGAGAATATGAAAAACAGTAAAATTGCCGCCCTTACGGAAAAGACGCCGGACAGGTTCTATGACCGCCTCCTCAACCACCTCCAGGAGGCCGTCAACATACTGGATACGGACCTGAATGTCATTTTCTGGAATGCCTCATCCGAGCAGTTGACCGGATACAGCTCAGATGAAGTCCTGGGAAAAAGCTGCCTCAAGAATGTACTCATCGATCAGGACGATTCCGGCATACTCCCCTGCGGTAAGCGCTGTCCTGTGGTCCAGGTCCTGAAAGACGGAAACGTCCGCAGCTTCGACGCATACCTTCAGCACCAGGACGGGCACAGGTTCCCTGTTCACATGCGCATCATACCCATAAAAAACCAGGAGGGGGAGATCATCGCCGCGGTTGAGACCTTCCGCGAACAGTCCCCCAAGGTGTCCCTCCCTCAATCGAAAGAACAGTTGAGGCGGATGGGCATGCTGGATCCCCTGACCTCCATGGGAAACAGGCGTTATCTCGAGATGCATCTCAAATCTCGCCTGGAAGAGTTGAAACAGCTCGTTCTCTCGTTCGGGATCCTCTTCTTGGAAGTGGACGGCATGGAGGACATCAAGGCCACCTACGGCAGCGTGGTGGGAAACAAGGTCCTCAAGATGATCTCGCAGACGCTGTCCAGCAACATCCGTTTTTTTGAGATCTCGGGCCGCTGGGAGGAGGAAAAGTTCGTGGTCGTGCTCCTGAACATCGACCTGGAAAAGCTGGACCTGGTCGCCA
>JAUXEH010000049.1 GCA_030620655.1 Candidatus Aminicenantota bacterium
CCAGGACCATGAAGATGAGGAGGATCCCGATGCCGATGAGGAAGTAAAATTCTGAAACATCGCTTTCTTCATGGGCCACCTCTATGGCCACCCCCGGCGGCGGATAGATGCCTGCCACCATAGTGTCTATTTCCGCCCGGGCCTGCTCCAGAAGGGTGCTGGACTCCTCGATATCCGACTCGTACCGGTAGGTCACCTCCACCTGCTTTTCCTGATTTGTCCGGCTGATCCGGCTGTAGCCTGCCGAATACATGAGTTGGGAAATCTGGGTGATGGGGACCAGGCCTTCTGAAGCAGCCGGGATCTGGAGCCTGCGGAGGTCATCCGAGGTTTTTTCCTCTTCCTCTTCGGTCTTCAAGATGATGTCCACCTCTTCCGGTCCGTCCATGTATTTGACGGTGGAGGATACTTCCCTCTGAAAGGTATTCAACTCGTCCAGGACGGTCTGGAGATCCACATCAAAATGTTTGAGTGCCGCCTTGTCCAGGAGGAGATCGATGCTGGGCTGCTGGTTGGAAACGCTGGTATTGACCGATCTGATGGTATCGAGGTTTTCGATATTGTATTGGATATCGTCGGCAATAGCCTCCAAAATCTCCAGATCCTGGCCGCTGAGTATGACCTTCTCCTGGCTGGCCCCCATACCGAGAAGCCGCTGAAAATCCTGGCTCCGGCCGCTGCCGCCCTGGAAGCCGACATTCTGGGTGGGCTCTTCATAGGAAAAATCGATACGGGGGAAGGACTCGTCCAGCATGTCTTCGATGGAGTCCTTGATTTCCTCGAGGGGGCGTCCGGCGATTTTCTCGTAATTGTCCTTCAGCTGAAATGTCAGGACGATATTGTCCTCCTGGATGGAGGATGTCCTTTCCTCGATTTCCTGAATATCCTTCAGTTGTGCATCCATCTCCCGGGCCTGTTCATCAGCCGTCTCCAGGGTTGTCCCGGAGGGGAGAACGGCATACAGATTGAATGTGTCGAGCGGGACCTCCTGGGGGACGTTGATACTGAGCCCCAAGCAGATGACCAGGCTGAGAAAAAATGCCACCACACACACGGCCAGCGTTCCTGCCGGAAAGCGCAGGCCTGTTTTGAGAAGCACGGTGTAGACCTGCATGGGCCGCTGCTTCTGGCTGAGCGTAGGTGGAGGTGTGAGCTGTCTCTTTCCGGAAAGGATCCGAAAGGCGATGGTGGGAATCAGAAGGAAGGCCACAACCAGCGAAACGAGAAGGGTGGCGATAATGGACACGCCGATCTGCCAGCCGAGAGTTTTTACCAGCGGTTCGGTGGAGAACAGAAAGGGGACGAAAATGCAGATGGTGGTCAGTGTAGCGGCGATGATGGCCCGCAGCACCTCATTGGTGCCGTCCACTACGGCACGGCCCGGATCCGGATTCCTTTTTAGGTGGCGGTTGATGTTTTCCAGCACCACAACGCTGCTGTCCAGCAGCATGCCCACGGCAATGGCGATTCCCACCAGCGTGAGTGTATTGATGGTGATCCCCAGCGCGTAAAAGATATTCATGGATATCAGGACAGAGATGGGGATGTTGAGAGCGATGATAAAAACAAATTTGAGCCGTCGTATAAAAACCCAGAGGACAGCTATGGCCAGAAGGCTTCCCAAAAGGCCCAACATAAGGATGGACCGGATGTTGTCTTCGATCACAAGGGCTTCATCCACCTGAATGACCAGCTCGATCCCGTCGGATCTGATCTGACGGTTGATGTCCCCGATGGCCTTCCGGGTTTTGGCGGCCAGGGAAAGGAGATTTGTGTCCCAGCTGCGCACCAGTGAGACCGTGACGGCCTGCATACCGTTGATCCGCGAGATGGATTCCTCTTCCGCCCCACCTTCCCTTATTTCAGCGATCTGGCCCAGTGTGATGGGGCCTGTGTTTCTGACCACGACATCACCCAGGTCGGCAATTTCCGTGTACTCGCTGACCAGATTGATGAAATATTTCTGGCGGCCCTCCCGGGCGATCCCCAGGTACTGTCTTTGTCCGCCCTGCTGGTTGATACGGGAGGCGACCTGGTTGACCGTCAATCCGAATTCGGCCAGCTGCCTGCTGTCCAGCACGACTTCGATGGACCGCTTGCGGCCGCCGTACACGTTGACGTTGGCCACTCCATCTATGGTTTCCAACTGGGGAGCGACCTTTTCATCGATGACGCTCCTGATCTGATCCAGGCTGCCTTCCCCCCTGGCCTGAAAAGAGAGGAACTGGTTGGAGAGCTGCTCCGAATCGGTCTTGGCCACAGTCGCCTGAAAGGAATCATCCAGCAGGGTAGAGGCTGCGGAGATCCTGTCCTGGAGCTTCAGATAATCGTACTTCTGGCGGCTGGACTGATTATAGTAAACAAAGATAACGGCATTCCTGCGGCTCACATAGGATTCGATCCTTTCGATGTTTTCCAGCCCGGCGATGGCGCCTTCCAGCGGGATCACCGCATAGTGTTCCACATAGGCGGGATCAGCGTTCTGCGGCCCGGATATATTGATGATCAGCTGAGGAAGCTCCGTGTTCGGGAAGAGTTCGATGGGAAGCTGCCGGACGGATACGGCTCCCAGCAGGCAGAGGCCTAAGATAAACATAAAAACCGTGACCGGCCGGCTTATGATCCGTTCAATCAAGGGCTACACCTTCTCAGTTCTCGTCTTCATACGGCCGCCCAGAATACGGTATACGGCGGGAATGACCACCAGGGTCAGGAGAGTGGAGGTTACCAAACCACCGATGACGGCTACAGCCAGCGGGGCCCTGAGTGCCGCCCCCTCCCCTATCCCAAGTGTCAGAGGGAAGAGGGCCAGGATGGTGGTGGCGGATGTCATGAATATGGGCCTGATCCGCAGCTGCCCGGCTTTGATGATGGCGGGTTCCATATCCGTGCCGCTGCGCCGCTGCTGATTGATCAGGTCCACCAGGATGATGGAGTCGTTGACGGCGATCCCGGCCAGCATGATCATGCCGATGAAGGACATGATGTTCAGAGGGAGCCTTAGAATTATGAGCAGCCCCACCGCTCCCACCATGGCCAGAGGAATGGTCAGGAGGATAACAAAGGGGTGGCGGAGGGATTCGAACTGGGAGGCCAGAACCATATAGACCAGGATAACAGCCAGGAGCAGGGCGAACCGCAGATGGCTGAAAGATTCTCTCCGCAGCGCTTCCTCACCCGTGACAGCGAATGAATAATCCCGGGGCAGGCTGACTTCTGCCAGCGTCTTTTCCACACGGGCTACGATTTTATCAAAGGCCTCTTCCCCACTGAGCTGGGCCGTCACTTCGGCGGTCCGGACCTGGTTGTTTCTCAGGATTTCACGGGGAGAGACGGTTCGGCGGAGTGAGGCCACCTCATCCAGCCTCAGCTTCTGCCCTCCGGTCCCGTCCAGGAGAAGACCCTCCAGTTCCTTGAGCGTCGGTTCGGGCGAGCGCAGCATGATGTTGATATATTCGCCCTCGTCCTCATATTCACCCAGTTCCCGTCCTGACAGCAGGTCGCTCAGCTGAGCGCCGATACTCTGGGGTGTGAGACCATAGGCGGTGGCGGAGGTCTTGTCGAAAACAACCTCCACTTCAGGGCGTCCTTCCTGAAAGCTTGTTTCCACAGCGGTCAGTCCCGGCTGCTGATCCAGGATAGCCACCACCTGGTCGGACAGGGACTGCAGAGTATCCAGCTCCTTGCCCCGGATTTCCACGACCAGGGGAGCCTCCACCGTTCCCAGCGTGACCTGCAGGGCTGTCTGCGCCCTCATGATCTGGGCCCTGAGGCCCGGGATGTCGGTCAGCTGATTTTTGAGCCACGCCTGCAGAGAGTCCAGGCCCATGGAATCGGGCTTGAGACCGATCAATAGTATAGCGCTGTTCTCCCCGGCCAGCACTTCCGATTCCGTCAGAGCGCTCCCCACCGGGCCGATGCGGGAGAAGACATACTGGATGGATTCCCCATGGTTTTCCTCCAGCAGCGATTCCAGGCTGCGGACCGCGGATTCCGTCCGTTCCAGGTTTGATCCTTCCGGCAGAAGAAGAGAAATCTCCAGCTCATTCCGGTCCGTCTGGGGTAAAAATTCGCTGCCCATACGGGACGCCAGAAAGGCCGCCGAGACAACCAGGAAAAGAGCGAGAACAACCACCAGCCACCTTTTTTTCAGCACGCCGGTGAGAAAGCGGGCATAGAAGGGAAATTGGAGAGATAATCGCGTTTGTTTTCCTTTGGGGGCCTTCAGGATCCTGGAGCTGAGCATGGGGACGACGGACAGAGCCACAAAGAGGGAGGACAAAAGGGCGAAGGCCACCGTCAAGGCCTGTTCCCTGAACAATTCGCCGGCGATTCCCTGCAGGTAGACGATGGGAAGAAAAACAATGATGGTGGTCAGGGTGGAGCTGGTGATAGCTCCCCCCACTTCTCCCGCTCCGCGTACGGCCGCCTCCTTGGGCCCCAATCCCTCCTCCAGATGGCGGAAGATATTTTCCACCACCACGATGGCGTTATCCACCAGCATACCGGCTCCCAGCGCCAAGCCTCCCAGGGTCATGATGTTCAAGGTCAGCTTGTTGAAATACATCAGATTGAAGGTGGCGATGATGGAGATGGGGATAGCGATGCTGATGACGGCGGTAACGCCTATCCTGCGGAGGAAAATGAACAGGATCAAAACTGCCAGAACAATGCCTATCAGTCCTGTCTGCTCTACTTCTCTGACCGCGGATTTGATGAAACCTGCCTGGTCCTGGATGATGTGCAGTTCATATCCGGGAAGGGACCTCTGAAGGCTTGCCAGTTGGCTGTGGATATACTCGGAGGCCTGGGTGGTGTTGAACCGGGCTTCCTTGAAGATCTCGAGGGCGATGCAGCGGCGGCCGTTGTAATGGACGATGTTCTCCGGCTCGCTGAGCACATAGCCCACATCTGCGACATCCCTCAAAGTGATCGGGGTTCGGTCGGTTGTTTCTCCAGTCTCATCGGACTTGTAGACGATGATCAGGTTCTTGAGGTCTTCCAGTGATTCCAGCTCTCCCACGCCGCGTATGGTGTAGCGCAAACCCATCTCGACGATGGACCCCCCGGAAATGTTCCGGTTGCTGGATTGAATGGCGGAGGCCACCTGGTCCCAAGTCAGGCCGTAAGCCTCCAAGGTGTAAGAATCCGTTCGGATCTCGATCTCCCTCTTCAGCTCCCCCACCAGCTCCACGGCCGCTACCCCCGGAAGCCTGACCAGGTCGTTGCGGATGTTGTTTTCCGCGGTCTGCCGCAGCCTGTCCAGATCATCCAGGTCCTCATGCCAGAGGACTGCCGTGACAACGGGTTGGGCATTGGGATCCAACTGGCTGACGGTGATCTCATCCAGGCCCTGTCCCTGGCTAAAATCGGTGACAGCCTTCTGGAGTTCAAGGTAGGCCTCGTCCATGTCCGTGTTCCATTCATACTCCACGGTGATCAGGGCCCGGCCCACGCGGGATATGGAAGAGACCCCCGTTACCTTGCGGCCGCGGGCCGCCATCGCTTCCAGGCTGGAGACAAACTGTTCCTCCATCTCCTGAGGAGGGCGCTCCTCCGCTTCCAGGGAAACGTAGAGCCGCGGGCTGTTCAACTGGGGGAGGAGATCCATCCCCAGCCTCTGGAAGGCGATGTAACCGAGGAGACAGATGGCCAGGATGATCATAAATATAGTCGTAGGGTACCTGACCGAGAACTGTGCGAGTTTTCGCATACTATTCAATGACCTTGACACGGGAGCGGTTTCTCAGGGTTTCAAAGCCTTCGATGATCAGGCTGTCATCCGGATTGAGCCCCTCAATCACTTCCACGCTGTCGCTGGTTTCGATGCCCAGCTCGAGCCTCCGTTCCAGGGCGATCCCCCGTTGGACGACGTATACGGTTTTGCGTCCGCGCCTGTCCAGGATGATGTCCTTGGGGATGACGATCACATCCGCCTTCTCCTGTACGATGATGTCGGCGCGCACGAACATTCCGGGCTTGAGAAGGAGGTCCTGGTTGGAGGCTTCGATCTTGATCTTGAACATCCGGCTGGTGGGATCCAGCGCCGGCGAGATCTGAGTGACCTTTCCCTCGAGTTTCTGCTTTTCCTGGCTGTAGTTGCTGACAGCCACATTCTGGTTCTGCTGGATGCGGTCCATCTCCTTGCCGGGCAGGGCCAGCTCGGCATAGAGGCGGGAGTAGTCCATCAGAGTGGCCACCTCGGTGCCGGCCTCCACCCACTGACCGGAGGTGTAGTGAGGGAGGTCCACGATGATCCCCTTGAAGGGGGCGCGGATCTCCAGCTTGGCCAGGGATATTTGGGCGTTGTCCATGCTGTAGCGGGCGTCGATCAGGGCTTTTTCCGCAATCTTCACGTCACTCAGAGTGATGCCGCCCTTCTCGTATATGCTCTGCTGCTTGGTGAATTCCCTCTCCGCAGTCTCGAGGCTCAGCTTTTTCGAATCCATGGCGATCCCATTGACAAATTCGGGATTGTCCAGGGAGACGAACAGGGTGTTGGCGGCCACGGAGTCCCCCATGACAAAGGGTCTCCCCGTCTTGGGATTCTGCCCAAGCGTGTACCGGCCGGCCTGTTCCGTCAGGAGGAAAATATCCTTGACGGCATAGACCGTTCCTGTCGCGGTAACGAATTCCTGGATAGAGGATTTTTTCACCTCCATCACCCGGACGGGGATGGTGGTGTCGGTTTGCTCCGTCATCCGTTCCTGCTGGCAGCCGGATAACACCAGAAGTGAGATCAATATTATGAAGTAGATAGGTTCTGATGTGATTTTTTTCATCCCTTTAATCCTCCAGTTCCGATAACTCATCGAGTTCGTCCAAAATGGATTGGTTGGTCTCAAAATCCCAGAGAGTCCTGATCTTCAAGTCAAGCAGCGCCAGCCTGTTGTTGATCAGAGCCTGAACCAGGCTGAGCCGTTGTTGGGACAGCTGGAGCTGATAGAACTGCAGATCCTTGGACGAGAGATCTCCATTGCGGTAGCGTTCCAGGTTGATGTCGTAGGTGAGCTCCGCGTTCTTTATGCTTTTCTCCGCGATCTCGATCTGACGTTTCTGGTTCATCAGAGACCGATAGGCTTCGCGGATCTCGGATTTTATACTCTTTATCTCGTCTTCTGCCGAGAGATTGGCCGAATCTATCTGGGCGCGGGAAGCGGCCAGAAGATGCTTCTTCTGTCCCCAGTCATACAGGGGGATGTCCAGGGTGAGGGCAATCAGGTAGTCGGAGTTGGGCGAGTCGAAAATTTTGTCGAGCTCTTCGTTGGTGCCCGTCAGCCCGAAACCGGCTTGCAGGGATGCCTTGAACTCATTCTCGGCTCCCGCCACAATGAGGTCATTCAGGGCATACTGAATCTCGATGTCCCTCTGCCGCAGCTCCATGCGGTTTTCCAACCCATAGTCGATGGCCCTGTCCAGGTCCACCTCCACAATGGTCTTCTGGATGTCGGCGGACACATCGATCAGGGCCTCCAGATCGATCCCCAGCAGCATTTTAAAGGTATCCAGGCTGTTCTCGTGCTGCATGCGCAGGTTTTCCAGCGCAGCCAGGCTGTTGTCCCTGGTGATATCGGCCTGATAGAATTCTTCCCGCGCGGACAGGCCGGCATCCACTTTGCTCTGGATGATGTCGAGGCTCTCCGTAGCGTTATTCAGTTCTTCCTGGGAGATCTGGATGCTCATCCGGGAATAATAGAGGTTGAGAAACTGCTGCGTGACCTGTCTTTCGATCGAAAGCTTCTGGATAGCATAGTTCAGCTGCGTGTTCTCCAGAGCGAGCTCCAGCTCCCTGATCTGCATCTTGGTTCGGTTATAGGTGAAGAGGGGCTGTTGGAGGTTTATGGACAGGGTGTTGGAGAATCCGGATCCCTTTTCTCCACCTGCAGCAGAGCTCGATGCTTCCGTCCAGTTGAAAGTATTCGTAACGCGAACGTCCCCGTCCGTCCATTTGATCGGCTGTCGTATGGTAAAGGCCCCCTCCGATTTGGTCTGGGTCTGGGTGTTGTAGTCGGCTAAGAGATCGTTAAAAACCCTGCTGCTGGAGGTGCGATAGGGCGTCACAGCCAGGCTGAACTGAGACTTGAGCCCGGCTTGCTGGGCCATGAGATTTCGCTCGCTGGTTACCAGCGAATAGCCTGCCTGGCGTATGGTCGGGCTGTTCTGGAAGGCGATGTTGAGGGCCCTTTCCAGAGTCAGCTCTTCTCCGCCAGCCAGAAGCCCTGGAATGGAGATAAGGGCTAAGCACAAGACTGTGGCCAGCCTTCTCCTTTTTTTGAGATCAGAATCCCATGTCTGGTGGTGATTTTTCCTGACTGATTCGTTCATGGATCACTCCGTTTCCAGTTTTTCAATCCTGGTCTGTTCTTACCCACTTCACCGCATCGGCCGTGAGGAAGGCGCCCTTGCCCTTGTCGGTTTGTTCGATCGTGTTGGCTCCTGCCGCCAGGCGGAAGGTCCCCAGCAGGACCCAGCCCTGAGACGACTCCTGGATGTCGAAGGCGATCTCTTCGGTGCCGTCCTCGTGAAGGACGATGAAGTGTTTTTCCTCCTGGGTAGGCCGCTGCCGGTTTCCCCGGCCTCCGCCCATTCCCCGGCCCGGGCCAAAGCTCATGGTTTCGTTGTAGAAATAGATGTCATAATTGCCGCTTTCCGGGAGGTTAACCGTCCAGGAAACCCTGTTGCTGCCCTCCCCGACCTTGATCATATGGCCTGTGCGAAGGACCTTGCCATAAAAATCCTGAAGAATAACCGGGCTCCACCGTCCCGGAGGATTGGTGGGATTGTAGTCCAGATACTCCGTTTCTGTGCCGGCACGGTCAAAGAGCCGGCGAATGGCCGTCCGGAGCCGGTTGTCGCCGCCGCCTCCGGCCACGACAGATCCCGGGTCCTCGTTGTCGACGATGTATTCCCCTTCGCCGGTCTGTTTGTCCTCCTCATAAGGGAAAGTTCGTTCTCCTTCGAAAAAAGATTCCGCCTCCTCTGTTCTCTGTCTCATCAAGAATAGGTTCATAGTAGCCGGGATGTTGCGGGAGATGGTTGTGTCCACCGTAAGCATCATGGGCCGGCTGTCCAGGAGAACGCCGACTTCCTTTGTGGTGTTCGGTGGGAGGAGGACGGTGCGTTCTATTGCGGAAGACCCGCCGCCTCCGGCTCTACCCCGTCCTCCACGCCCCTCCATTATGCTGAGCTTGACGATTCCCTCGGACCCGGAAATGTTTGTGACGGGAATCTGGATATGGGTGCGCTGCTGCTCCCCGTCCCGAACATTAAACATGCCGATGGCACCGATAGTGAATGCCGGCACCTTTTTTTCCGCATACCAGGCTGACATCACCGGTTCCAGGTCAAATTCCTTGTAGGCGTAAAGGAATTGAAGAAAATCTTCTTCTGTAATGGTGCTGAATTTTTTCTCTTTGATAAAGGACAGGAGTCTTTCGTCGAAGTTGTCCTCCTGGATGCGGGATTCGATGACGGACATCAGATATTTTCCCTTGGCCAGGATGATATCGTAGAGCTGGTCGTCGGTCAGATTTTCATCTGCCAAAAGTTCCGACATGGAACGGCCGTCCAGGAGTTGATTGGTTCTTTCCTGGTCGGTCATTCCGCCGCTTCGATTGAAGCGGAAGCTGGCGGCGAAGATCCTGTCCTGGAGCCAGGACTCAAGGGCCGAGTGAAGGATAGGCCAGCGGTCGGAGGCAAGCGTGGACGTAAAAGCGAAATAATTCGGCATGAGGTTGTATTCAGTATCCACATCGGATTCCGTCACACTGGAAAGGGTGGTGTCGCGAAATCCCCCCATGGTGGGCTGGGAACCCAGGAGATTTCCGCGGACAAAGCGGTTGAAAAAATCGACCTGCATTTGGGCGGGAGTAACTTCCGCACCTCCGCGGCCCATGCCTCCCCCTCTTCTTTGCATCCGGCGCGACATGGACGCGAAGTCCGCTCTTGCACACAATGTGCCCATCTCAGGTAGAAATACCATCTGGGGCTGGACGGTTTCATCCGCCGCGCTCCAGAGACGCTTGTGGCTGTAAAAATGGATGGGCACCTCCACCAGCGCCAGCTGCTCAAAGGGGTAGTCCAAACCGAGGGTGACCTCAAACTCGTCCTTCAGCTGGGTTATGGTCTTGGGCAGGTCTTCGGTAATGGCATCGAGATACTGGCTGAAATAATCGTGCCCTGGTAGAGTATAGAGCCTGTACTCAATCTCCTGGACCGTAAGGGTCCTTTCCTCAAAGGGGCCGACTGTCAGGGATATCTGTGGCAGAAGTGTTTTGGGGCGGAAGGTGTAGATTTTGCCGCCGTCAGACTCTATGATCTCCGGCAGGCCCTGGGACACGGCGACACGGCCCTCAGGCAGGCGGACACTGAGAGTGTACTGAGAGAAATCATGGGCCACTGCTCCGGGAAAGCGGTGACTGAGAGGGATCCCCGCCCGGGGATACCAGCCGCTTTCCGGAGTCAGGTGGACAAACTTCTCCGATAGGAAGATATATTTTTTCGGGACGTTGTAAATCCCCAGCTTGGAGGGTTTGCGCAGGTTTTCACCATCGATGTCCAGGTAGCAGTAGGCCTCCAGCGGGGTCCCGGCATAATCTATCCGGACAGTTATACCGGCACCGGGGGCCAGGGGGTCCGCTGATTGTATGAGGAGGAGGTGTCCCTCTCTGACAAAATCAAGCGTCGAATCGCCGGCTGCGACACGGCTGATCTGAAGCCCCGGATTCAGGGTCAGGAGGATGGATTCAGCGGGCCCTTCCTGACTGTTTTTTAAAAAAATCTCGGCAGAGGCCGTCAGGACATCACCCAAAAACTCCACATCCAGGGAACAGGACTCCATGCTCAGTGCGGGAACCTCAGCGTATTTTTGGCTTTCCGCCAAAAGGCCGCGGCGCAATGAATCGATCTCTCTATTGGATTGGAGATGGCTGAATATAAGACCCAGGGCCGAGAGGATAAGCAGGGCCGACAGTGCCCCGGACAGAGCCGTCGTCCAAGGGGACTGCCGCAGCCGTTTGGCCAGAAGCACCGTTCCGAAGACGAATCCCAGGCCCAGAAGGAGGAAGGGGAGCCGCAGCTGAATAAGCTGTGCTCCGTTGCCAAGCCCGATAAAATCTGAATACATAAGGGGTGTGTGGAATCCGAATATGTCGGGGATAAAGTAGGCCTTGTTTCCCAGGGCAGCCAGGCTGAGGGAGGAGACGGCCAGCCCCAGCAGAATGACGGCCGCCTGGCTGCGAATGACCACTCCCAGGATGAAGGCCAGGCCGATCAGGAACACCAGTGTGGGGAGGTTAAGCGTCAGGAAGTAAAGAAGGTAGGCCTGGATGCTCAGGGGCGTGTCTGAAAGAAACAGGTGGATCAGGGCTGTGATAACGCCGACAAGGATGTTCATCAGTAAAAAGAGGCCGAGCACGCCGAAGAACTTTCCGAGGATATAGCTGGTGTTGGAAAAGGACCGGGAGAAGATGACCTGGGTGGAATGTGTCCTCCTGTCCCGTTTGAAGAATTCGGAGGCCAGGAAGATCACGATGATGCCCTGGTAGACATTGAAGAGCTTGAAGCTGAACAGCGGGATGGATCCCGACAGGGACCGGAAGTAGTAGGGGAAGGCAAAGGAGGGAGCTGCGATCCCGGCCGTCAACAGGCTCATAATGATAAGGCCCAACAGGGCAAATATGCGGAAGCCCCAGGACCTCAGGAGAATTTTGGCCTCATACGCGGCGATTTTCAGGCAGATCATTACAGATTTCATGGCTCTATCCTCGTTCCTCTTTGTCAAACCTTCCGGACAGGTGGCCCGCAGCCGCCTTCTGCATGTAATGGATGTAGGCATCCTCCAGATTCGGCTCCGCCGGCACGGCCTCAGGTGTATCCGGATCCTCCGCCACGATCCGCAGCTCGTATCCGCCCTCCGAGGGAACCGTGGAGATGACCGGGAATCGTTCCTTCCATTCGTCCAGGTCTGCATAGCCGGTGGATATGGTCCACACTTTTCCGCGGGCGCTGTCCACCAGGTCGGCTGGTGGACCGTGAAAGATGATGCGTCCCAGGTCCATGAGTGCGATGTTCTCGCAGGTGGAGGAGATGTCACCCACGATATGGGTGGACAGAAGAATGATCCGGTCCTGGGCAGAGAGGTCGGACATAAGGTTGCGGAACCGGATCCGCTCCTCCGGGTCCAGGCCGACAGTGGGTTCGTCCACCACCAGGAGCGGAGGGTCTCCGATCAGAGTTTGGGCGATGCCCAGCCTCCTCTTCATGCCGCCTGAGAGCTTCCCGGTCAGGCGGTCCCTGGCTTCAAAGAGGCCCACGGTTTCCAGCAGCAGATCTATCCTGTCCCGCCGCTGGTTCTTGGACAGGATGCCGTTGAGACAGGCGCTGTAGTCCATGAACTCCCAGACCGTCAGCTTGGCGAAGACGGAAAAATCCTGGGGGAGATAGCCGATCTGCCGCCGGATCTCCTTGCGGTTTTTGCGGATGTCCAGATCATTGACGCTCACGCGGCCGGAGCTGGGCTTCAACAGTGTGACCAGGATGCGCATCAGTGTGGTTTTTCCGGCGCCGTTGGGGCCCAGCAGGCCGAACAATCCCCTGGGGATGTCCAGGTCGATGTCTTTGAGGGCCAACTTGCCGCCGGGATAGCGTTTTGAA
>JAUXEH010000204.1 GCA_030620655.1 Candidatus Aminicenantota bacterium
CCGGCTGCCGGCGTCCAGGAAGCGGTCATAGAAGACCGTGCTCAGTATACGCGTCCGCAGCTTGTGAGCCTTGGGGATGTCGGCCTCGTTGATCTTCACCAGCCCGAATCCCTTGCCTCCCAGAAGGCCCTTGCCGAAGATCTTTACGTCTCCGACTTTGTTTACGACGACTTCCGGCATGTGAAACCTGCTCTCGCTTATATTCTAATACAGGAGCATGAATAATTCATAAAAAATGTCGATATATTTTATGGATAATCCAGGCTGACTGGGTTATTCACGGGCCAAGATTGGTGCAGCGGCACGGAAGTGGCTCATGAGGTGTAGTGTGCTACATCGATTGGGCCACGACGAAGTCGATGTGCTGAGATTGGCTCGCCCGCGGGGTGAGAATTGCCGATATTCAAATGAACCCATTCCCTTGTATTCGGATATATATCGGCAATTCTTATGAATAGTCCAGGATGGAAGCTGCCGGGACACCTATAAGGTGAAGCGGTAGTTGAACTTGAACAGGAAAATATTGTCGCCGGCAGCCCTGAACAGCAGCGAGACATCACGTGCGAAGTCGAAGTCTCCGGCATAGGCATAGTCGGCCCTGTTCTGTGTCCAGACCAAGAACAGGGTGGATCCTGGGCGGTACTCCCAGCGCAGGACCACGGTTCCCCGCAGAGACTTGAGGTTGAAATCCCGGTCCAGAAAGGAGAAAGGCGGGGCCGGCCCAGGTCCGTCCGGATCCACGGTGTAGACCTGCCCCTCCCGAGTTATGGTCGAGTCTCCCTCACCGTAAACATCGAACTCAAAGGTCCGGGCCGCCCGCAGTTCCTTGTATTTGAAGAAATCCCCCACGCCGATAAACGGCTGCAGGTAGGCCTGGAGGCTCAACCGGGGTGTGAACGTCCAGTCGACACGCAGTTCGAGGGAGGCGGTCTCCTGGATGACGTCCGACATGACATAGCGAGCGCCGTAAGTCTCTATCTTGAGAGGATCAACGACTTGGGTTATGTACTGCCCTACCGAGTGCCTCCAGGAGTAGTAGGGTCCTGCTGACAGTCGGAAGTTGCCGCTGGGCTTCCACTCCAGGGCCACCCCTACGGAATAGTTGTACGCCCCGAAGGGATGGGTCCGGTAGTGACCGGACAAACCGAGGACCACCGGCCGCCGGTCGTCGGTGCGGATGCTGAGCCGGCGCATGATACCCCAGGGGTATGCGGCCAGGGGACCTCCTCGGGTGAAGTAATGGCTGTAACGGTTGGGGTCGTAGGACAGGAACAGCGTCGCATTCCAGTAGTTCAGGAACTGGGTCCTGGTGTCGAGGACATAGTATTCGTCGAAACGGACCCCGCCGAAATCATAGCTCTGGTAGGTGGCCAGGGTCAGGCGCCAGGTGCGCAGCACTCTGCCGGGACGGAAGCTCTGGTAACCCGCCTCCAGGTGACCGTTGATCTTGTCGCCGCGGGCATGGTAGCCCATGTCCATGGCATGGAACCCGGGCGACATGGCGCCCACGGCTGTGTTGAAGACGAAGTTGCCCTTTTGTTTGTTGAGATAGAGGCGCCCGGCCCAGCCCGTGAGGCTGGTGGCCGTGGGATCGACCGAGACATAATCCACGTCCGGCCTCTGATAGTAGTGGAGGGATGACCGCTGGACGCGCGTCATGGCCGTTTCGCTGCCCTGGATACGGGTTCCTCCTAACCAGCCGGTGATCACCCATGCCCGGTCGCTGTCGAGGAACGTCCAGCTGTCCACTCCGAAGGTCAGGGCCTGTTGGGGGAGGAGCGACTCCAGTCCTGGCGTCCGCGAGTCCCGCCACAACCCCGTCGAAATGAAACCCAGGCCGCTGAATCCGCCGTTGAATTCCTTGAGCGTGCGCACAGCCCCGTAGAACGACAGGGGCTCGACCTCGTGCGCGAAGCGGTCGCCTTCCAGGTCCACGTCCGCGAATTCCCGACCTGTGACAGCGCTCATCAGGCCCAGGTTCCAGCCGTCACCCAGCTTCCCGGTCACCTTGCCGGCCCCCAGGATGTTTGTCCAGTCGGGATAGTCCACATACCCCCCGCCGGGAACATATCCCTGGGGAGAGCGCCCGATCCTCCGGCTGTAGAAAAAACGTGGGTCGCTCCAGCCCAGGTTGCGCACCGTGTTGGCCCCGCCGTAACCGAAGCGGAATATATCCGCTCCTTCCACGAAAAAGGGGCGTTTCTCGGCGTAATAGGTCTCCTGGTCGCTGATGTTGATCACGGCGGGATCCACTTCCACTTGACCAAAATCCGGGTTGACGGTCAGGCTCAGAGTCAGGTGGGTCTTGAGCGAGGCCCGCATGTCGAAACCGATGTTTCCGTCATAGGCGGTGCCGGTCCGGAAGGGATCGCCGGGAACCATCGGGCTGGCATAAGCCCGCGCCATGGTGTAGGGCAGGAATTCGAGCAGGCGGTGAGGCCGGATCTCCCGGATGCCGGTGAGGGGGGCGAAGCGCGACACATAGCCGCTCTCTTCCCTGGGAATCCAGGCGAAGGCACAGACCTCGTTTTTCCGCTTGATCGTCCTGAAGAAGTTGACTCCCCAGGTGTAGGCCTCCTGCTGCTTGAAACGGAGCTGGTCATAGGGGATGCGCATCTCGACCGTCCAGCCCCGCTCATCCAGCCGCGCGGCATAGTCCCAAACACCATCCCAGGTCATGTCCTTGCCCTCGTCGTTGAACAGCGTCCCGTCCAGGATGGTGCCGGCGGGATTGACGGAGAACTGGAAGCCGCTGCGCCGGTCATAATAGGGATCTACAGCAAAGGTAAACCAGTCGGATTCCACCTCGTCATCGCGCCGCCCCAGGCGGCTGACTATGGCATCGGGACGCGAATCGAACATACGGGCCGCTATATAGAGGTTGTCCTCATCAAACGCGACCCAGACTGTGGTCTTTTCGGTGGCCTCGGCGCCGTCTGCCGGTTCGGATTGCCGGAACCCACTCGAGCCCTCTCCCTGCCAGGCGTTCTCGTCCAGAACACCATCGATCCGGATGGGGGAGTCGGCGCGGACGGCCTCGACCGACGGCGGGGGGGGAGGAGCCTCTGCGGATAGGAGCAGGGCCCGTGCTGCCAGGATGATCAGAATGGACAGGGGCTTGCGCATGATAACGTTCGATTATAAAGCATTCGCCTTTCAAAAACAGCCACTTTTAGGCCGCACAGCTTTATTTGACTCTCCGTGTCCATACTCATATGCTGTACATGAGATAAATCGCCCGTCGTGGAGGCTGTGCCGGCGGGTGAGGGGAATGGCATATGTGGAAATCCAAAGATGTCTTGATGAAGACGGTTTCGGACAAGCTCTTTCCTATGGTGAAAGAGTTGGAGATCCAGGGAGTATTCACGCAGTTCGACATCGTGCTGACCTGGAACCCGGATCAAGAGGAGACGGTGATCGGCTTTCTGGATGCTGGCCTGATCATGAATATGCTGTCGGAAGGAGACGAATCGGAGGCCTGATGAAAAAGGTCTGGGAGAAGAAAAAGCGGGGCCCGGCCCACTTCTTCATCCGCATCCCTCTCTTTATTCTCCTCGGGATCGTGAACATCGTACTGATAAGCTGGTTTCTCCATATCATACACTGTGCCTTTACCGATACTTCGACCATGTCCCTGATGAAGTGGACGGGCCATGTGTTTACGCTTGCCCAAGGTATTTTTCGCGATTTGATACATAAAATCGAAAGTCTAAAAAGCTAACCTGAATTATTCATAAAGAATACGGTTTCGTATATATACTTAGCTTACAGGACTTGACAAATAATGACTATTATATTATATTATGGACGAAGAAAGTAAGATAAAGCAAAAAACGTAAAGAAAAAAATGGACATCAGGAAAGCCATCGAGACCGACAATCCCAATCCGAAGTATGTCCAGCTGGTGGAGGCCGCCCATGCTCTGTTCTGGCGCTACGGCATAAAGCGGGTCTCGGTCGAGGAGATCTGCCGGACGGCGGGCGTCTCCAAGATGACCTTCTACCACCACTTCAAGAACAAGGTCGAGCTGGCCCTGTATGTCCTGCGCAAGGTCATGCAGACGGGGCTCGAGGTCTATCGCGACATCATGGACCGGGATGTTCCCTTCGCCGAGAAAGCCGCGGATTTTATCCAAATGAAGCTGGACGCGAGCGATGATGTGAGCCGGGAGATCATCGAGGAACTCATGCATTCCCCCATACCGGAGATCGCCGAGTACATGCAACAGCGGTCTCAGAAGAACGTGCAGCTCCTGCTTTCGGACCTTAAGGCGGCCCAGGAGAAAGGGGAGATCCGGGCGGACATCAAACCCGAATTCCTGCTCTACTTCATAAACCATATGATCGAGCTCACCTCGGACGAAAAACTGACCGCCCTGTATGATTCCCCTCAGGGTATGTCCAGGGAGCTCCTGAATCTGTTTTTTTACGGGATCCTGCCCCGGTGAGCGTAATGGCACGACATACGAGACGCCAGGTTCCGGTTTTGACAGGGGCCCTTGCTCTCTTCCTTTTTGTGTACCTTCCTGTGTCCGGGCAGGATTTCAAGCACAAGGGGCTGGTCACCGGTTGGGGGAATGTCCGCTTCCAGGATCCGGTCGATCCTCAGATGGGGCTGCGTTACATCCCGGAATTCTCTCTGGCTTATGATGTGTCCGACTCCTTGTCCCTGGATGCCGAATTCTCTCTGAATGCCTACGGAGCGGTCACCTCCCGCGGCGCGGATGACATTGCGACCGATGGCGATATCAAACCCTACCGCTTGTGGGCCCGCATGGCGTCTCCCCAGTTCGAAGTACGCCTGGGGCTGCAGAAAATAAACTTCGGTCCTGCTATGCTCCTGCGCTCCCTCATGTGGTTCGACAGCATCGACCCGCGCGACCCCCTCCAGCTCACAGATGGGGTGTACGGCGTCCTTGCTCGCTACTATTTTGTAAACAACGCCAACCTGTGGCTGTGGGGCCTTTTCGGCAACGACGACCCCAAGGGGCTGGAGATAATCCCCACCAAAGAAGGGACGCTGGAATGGGGTGGAAGGGCACAGATCCCCCTGGGGAGGGGAGAGGCGGCCCTCACGTATCACCACCGTCGGATCGATTTCAGCGGACTCCCGTTCCCGCGCTACGGTTCCGGCCAGCCCGAGGCCCCCGAGAATCGATTCGCGCTGGACGGGAAGTGGGACGTGGGCATCGGCCTCTGGTTCGAGGCGGCTCTGATCCACCAGGATTATGAAACGATGCCTAATCCCTGGCGCCGTGCCATAACCCTGGGCGCCGACTACACCTTTGACATGGGAAACGGCCTGAATGTGCTGGCCGAACACTTCATGTATACATCCACTGAGAAGGCGTTCGGAAAAGGAGAGGGGATCGATTTCACCGGGCTTTTCGTGAACTATCCCGCCAGCATCCTCGACACGGTGAATACCATTTTCTTTTATAACTGGGACAACAACGATCTCTATTCCTTCGTGAACTGGCAGCGGACCTATGACCGCTGGAGCTTTAATTTTATGGCGTTCTGGAACCCCCTGCGTTTTGAGATCTATCCGGACCGCGCCGACGGCAGCCAGTTCATCGGGAAAGGGATCCAGATTATGGCTGTGTTCAATTACTGATTCATATAAGGGAAGAAAAATGGAGAACTCATACCTGATCGAAACAAAGAAACTCGTCAAGATCTACCCCATGGGAGAGCATAAGCTCTTCGCCTTGAACAAGGTCGATCTGCAGTTCAAAAAAGCCGAGTTTGCCGGCCTGGTGGGA
>JAUXEH010000172.1 GCA_030620655.1 Candidatus Aminicenantota bacterium
CCTTTTTTCTATCGTCCTTCCAACCGATAGAGATCTTTCGATCCCGTCTCAAAGCCGGAAAAGCACACCAGTTTTTCCGCAACGGTCTTGTCAGCCTTCAGTACA
This sequence comes from Candidatus Aminicenantota bacterium, assembly GCA_030620655.1. Taxonomy (GTDB): domain Bacteria; phylum Acidobacteriota; class Aminicenantia; order Aminicenantales; family Aminicenantaceae; genus JAUXEH01. Next base: position 106 of record JAUXEH010000172.1, read on the forward strand.
TCATCTCCATCAGTCTGATATGCAGCACACTCGTCATCTTTAGCCAATTGAGACATGTCAAAGACCATGACCTTGGTTTCAATCAGGAGCAGATCGTGACGATGACGCTCGGCGGCAGTGTAAAACATGATGTCTTCAAGGTAGGACTGCAGGGACAGCCAGGGATTGTTAATGTGTCAGCTGCTGACACCATGCCAGGCATGGGGCGAAGCGAGACCTTTTTTACCTTCGAGGAAGTTGCTGAAGGCGGTCGCCAGATTCTTCCCTATATTGAAATCGACGAGGATTATCTTGACACCATGGGAATGCAGATCGTAGCCGGCCGGGGTTTCTCCCGGGAATTTCCCTCCGACAAAAAAGCGCTCATCCTCAATGAAACCCTTGTCCAACAGATCGGTTGGGACGATCCCATAGGCAAAACGGTCAGCATGACCGACTTTGATGAAAAAAGAGAAGTCATACTAGTCCCCTACACTGTCATTGGCGTTGTCCGGGATTTTCATTTCGAATCTCTCCACCAAAAGATCCGCGGACATATTTTCATGCTGGGGGATCATTTCAATATGGTAGCCATAAAGGTTCGACCGGACAATATCTCTGATACCTTGGCTAACATCGAACACGTATGGCAAGACATGGAATCAGGCCGCCCCTTTGACTTCAGTTTCCTGGATGAAACTTTCGAACACCTCTACCGCACGGAACAGCGCTTAGGCAAGATCTTTGTCTACTTCACGCTGGTTGCCATCTTCATCGCAGGCCTAGGGCTTTTTGGTCTGGCCTCCTTCACTGTAGACCAGCGCACCAAGGAAATCGGTATCCGAAAGATATTGGGTGCGTCCGTACCCAATGTGGTCCTGCTTCTCTCTAAGGAATTCACAAAGTGGGTAATCCTTGCCAATGTGGTGGCCTGGCCCCTTGCCTACTATGTTATGAACAAATGGCTGCAAAACTTCGCATACCGTATTGATGTCCACGTCTGGATATTTCTTGTCTCTGGTGTCACCGCCCTGCTCATCTCCCTCCTGACGGTAAGCTCCAAAGCTATAAAAGCCGCCATCGCCAATCCCGTCAAAGCACTCCGCTATGAATAAAAATAACCCCTTAGTGCTTGTTCTTATGTAAAGGACAGAGGCTTGTTATTTCCCTCCTGTTTTCTCTACCATAGTAGAGAATCTAGTGTTGACAATAAGAGACATAATCGGGATAATTGAGATGAGGTATGGGCAGATGGCAAAAATCAACATCTCAATATCCAGTGAAATTTTGGATGAAATCGACAAATTGAGTAAAAAAGAGAACAAAACACGATCTGAATTATTGCGCACGGCTTTCAAAACATATGTCGAAGTTTTGGCCGAGAAAAAGAAAGAACGGCAGAAACAAGAAGGGATCGAAAGAGCCATTCGGATCCAGGATGAAACCCGCAGCCAAATCGGGAAGGTGGATTTGATCAAAGAATTGAGAAAGTGGAGAGAGGAACGGAAATGATCGCTCCAGGCAGGAGGAAATTTGTTGCCGATGCCTCGGTGATTTTGAAGTGGTTTTCGAAATTCGGAGAAGACGATCTTCAAAAGGCCCTTCAATTGAGAGAGGACTTCAGGAAGCGCAGGATTGATTTGTTTGCCCCTGAACTCTTGATTTATGAGATTTCCAATGTCCTCCATTACAAAGAAATGTTGAGCGAAAGTCTTATATTCAAGGCTATTTCCAGCATCTATGAAATGGACATTCTTTTACCTGTCAACCTCCACATAATGGCCGATGCTGTTGTTTTGGCCCGAAAATACGGCATCACTGTCTATGATTCAACTTACTTGTCCCTTGCCCAACACATTGGCTGCCACCTCATTACGGCCGATAAAAAGCTTTTGTTAAAAATAAAAGACATTCCAGGGGTTTTATATTCAGGGGAATACTGAACCCCTCCCCATAGGTTTGACCTGCCCCGGAGTCTGTGATAAAGCATACCTAACTCGAGAGAGGGAGAGATTTGAGCATGTCGGATAACGATCACAACCAGAAGAACTACGGGTACAACCGTCGGGATTTCCTAAAAAAGGGCGCGGCTGCCGGGCTGGGGATCTCCATGGCCGGGGCGGCGTTAACGAGCTGCTCTCAGCGGCTGACCGCACCGCCCGAGCCGGTGAAGCACGGCCCGCTGGACAAGGTGCGGATCGGATTCGTGGGCGTGGGCCTCCAGGGCTCGTCCCATGTCCGCAACTTCCTCCGCATGGACAATGTCGAGGTCAAGGCCGTGTGCGACATCGTGGAGTGGAAGGTGCGCCGCATCCAGAACTGGGTGGAGGAGGCGGGCCAGCCTCGGCCGGAGGGTTACTTCCTCAGTAAGACCGATTTCATGCGCCTGTGCGACCGCGACGACCTGGACCTGGTGTTCACGGCCACGCCCTGGCGCTGGCACGTGCCCGTGTGTGTGGACGCCATGAAGAAGGGCAAACATGCCGCCACAGAGGTCCCGGCCGCCGTGACCCTGGACGAGTGCTGGCAGCTGGTGGAGACATCGGAGAAAACGCGGCATTACTGCGTCATGATGGAGAACTGCTGCTACAGCGACCGGGCCATGCTGATCCTCAACCTGACGCGGCTCGGGCTCCTGGGCGAGATCCTGAACGGCGAGTGTGGATACCTGCACGACCTGCGCGAGGTGAAATTCAGCGGCCGCGACGAGTCTCTGTGGCGGACGGCCCACTCCATCAAGCGTAACGGCAACCTCTATCCCACGCACGGCCTGGGCCCGGTGGCCGAGGCCATGGACATCAACCGGGGAGACAGCTTCGACTACCTCATGTCCATGAGCTGTAACTCACGGGGGCTGAACCTCTTCGCCACGGAAAAATTCGGGCCCGATTCCCGGGAGGCCCTGCAGAAATACGCCCTGGGCGATGTCAACACCTCGCTCATCAAGACCAAGATGGGCCGCACCATCACGGTGATCCACGACACCAACCTTCCCCGCCCCTACAGCCGCGGCGACATGGTGCAGGGCACCCAGGGCATTATCCAGGGGTATCCCGACCGCGTGCACATCGAGGGCATGAGCCCGCCTCATCAATGGGAGACCTTCGAGTCCTATATGGAAAAATACCGCCACTCCCTCTGGAAGGACATGGCCGAGATCGCCAAGGGGGCCGGGCACGGCGGCATGGATTTCCTGGAGGACTTTCGCCTGGTCGACGCCCTGCTCCAGGGTCGTGAGCCGGACATGGACGTTTACGACGCAGCGGCCTGGAGCGCAGTCTCGGAACTGAGCGAGATCTCGGTAGCACGGCGGGGACAGCCCATGGGCTTCCCCGACTTTACGCGCGGCGCCTGGAAAACCAACCCCCGCATCTTCTGCGCCGAACTCTAAGGACAGAACCCGACCAGTCACATGAAACTCGCGCCTCTGGATCTGGCCCTAATCGCGGCATACCTGGCCTTTGTCGCCGTCCTGGGGTTCCGGGTCAAGAAGCGAGCCACCCAGAAGCTGGACGCCTACTACCTGGCCGGCCGGAATGTCCCCTGGTGGATGCTGGGGCTTTCCGGCTGCTCCTCCTACATCGACATCGGCGGCACCATGGCCATGGTGGGGGTCCTCTACTACCTGGGGCTCAAGGCGATCTGGGCCACCCACATCTACTGGGGCTGGTTCATCATCTGCTTCTACATGGCCTTCCAGGCCAAATGGATCCGCCGCTCCGGCGTCATGACCTTTGCCGAGTGGAACCGGACCCGCTACGGTGAGGGCCGCGATGCCGAGGGCGCCCGCATCGCGTCCGCCCTGTTTCTGCTGGTGCTCATGATCTTCAACATGACCTACATCGCCGTCGGCATCGGCAAGTTCGCGGAGGAGTTCCTGCCCCTCCCCCGCTGGGTGGCAACCCTGATCGTGTTCGCCGTGGTCGGTGTGTACGTGGTTCTGGCCGGGTTCTACGGGGTGATCCTCACCGACATGCTCCAGACGCTGCTGATCGCGGTGGGGGCCGTCATCCTCTCGGTTATGGTCTTTGCCGGGAAGACGGCCGCCAGCCTCCCCGCCGCACAGCCCGCGGAATGGATGTCGCTCAAGATCCCCTGGAGGCTCTGGCCAGGGTATGTGGAGAGCGTCCCGCCCGCATACCAGCATTTCGACTTTTTCGGCCTGCTGATGGTAGCAGGTTTTTCCTGGCTCATTTTCCGGGTGCTGGCCGGGCCCAATGTCTGGGACTTCCAGTTCTTCCTGACCGCCCGGAGCACACGGGACGCGGCCCTGGCCGGCGGTATGTGGACCGTGGGCTACACCCTGCGTTGGATCATCGGGTGTGCGTTTCTCATCCTCGGCATCCATTTCCTGGGGGGCCAGGCGGGCTTCGACGCCGAGAAGATCATGCCCCTGGTGCTGCTGAACCTCCCGGTGGGTGTGCGCGGCCTGTTCATGGCCGTGCTCCTGGCCGCCCTCATGTCCACGCTCGACGCCATGATCAATGTCACGAGCTCAGTGGTGGTCAACGACTTCCTCAAGCGCTACTTCCTGAAAGACCTCTCCCAGAAACAGCTGGTCCGCCTGGGGCAGCTGGCATCAATCGCGGCCCTGACCATCGGGTTCGTCGCGAGCCTGTCCTTCGAACACATCATCTCGGCCTGGGAGACCATGATCTTCGTGGTCGTGACCATTATCCTGGTGCCCTCCACCTTCCGCTGGCACTGGTGGCGGTTCAGCGCGCGGGCGTTCACCCTGAGCATGGCCGCCTCCACCGTACTCATCATCGGCCAGAAGGTCTTCTTCCCCCACTGGTCTGCGGCCCGGACCCTGGAGTTGGACATCCTGGCCTGTTTCGCTGCTTCGGTAGCCATCGGCTTCCTGACCAGGCCTCCGGACATGGACGTCCTGGTGGGGTTCTACTCCCGCATCCGCCCCTTCGGCTTCTGGGGGCCCGTGCGCCGCGAGGCCGTGCGCAGGGGCCAGGTCCCGGCTCGCGACCGCATGCCCTTCATCGATGCCCTCAACGGCCTCCTGACCGCGGGCTTCCAGCTGTCCCTGGCGCTCACCCCCTTCTACGCCTTCCTGCTCCGCTGGAATCAGGCCGCCCTCTGGGGGACCATCGCCCTTGCTCTCGGCGCCATCCTCTACTTCACCTGGTACAGGAACCTGCCCGCCCGGGACGAAACCTGATACTATGGTTTTGCAGGCGAGCGCCGGAGCAGCCAGATGGCGCCCGTGATGTGTGCGTCGAGGATCTCACACTCTGTCTCCTGACCGCGGATGTATTCCGCCACACGGTCTTCGAGCTCCGGCCTGTTCTCCAGGAGGACTTTGGCATTCTGCTTGATGATGGCCAGGTATTCCTGGTTGATATTTTTGCTTTCTTCGATCGTCAGTGTTTCCTTGACCAGTGTGTCTCCGTGCGCAAAAAGCTGCTTCAGGGTCTGCGCGTGTGGGGTGTAGTGCCCGTATCCAGCGCGTTTGACCGGCTTTTCCCTCTGCAAGAATCCATCGTCGATCAGGATATACCCCCCGGGGCGCACCGTCCGGCGCAGCGCCCCCACCAGCTTGTGGTAATCTCCCAGGAGGCCCCCGAGGGACGCGAAGACCACCACATCGAAATCCGAGGCCTCTTTTACGTATTCGCGCAGATCCTCAAGTTCGAAACTGCATTTTTGGGTCACACCCCATTCTGCGGCCTTCTGCCTCGCCTCCTCCAGGAACACCTCACAGGCATCGATCCCCACGGCGCGAAAGCCCAACGCATGGGCCACGGTCACGGACACGGCCCCCTTGCCGCATCCCAGGTCTAAGAGTTTTGTCCCCGCCGGGTCCAAACCCAGAGGGCGGAGGAGTTCGACCACCCGCTCAGGAGAGCTGCCCAGGGCCCACATCCCCTTGAGAAGTTCCGGAACAAAGGGGAGCATGCCCGTATCCATCTCCAGGGAATCGGCAACAGATTTATTGATATCGTTTTCCTTCATCGGCATCCTGTCATTCCTTATCCTCTTTTTGCATGCTCATTATGTCCCTCTTTTTGCCCAAACTGTTCAAAAAGCCGAATTCAAGGCACTTTTCGGCATTATTATACCGCATTCTCTGCCGGAAGCATCTTTAAAACCGTATTGATTTTTAGATCAGTCGGGTAAGCTGATAAGGAAGCCATCCGGAGGCGAGCGGGCATGGTTTTGAAAATGCTTCTCTGCCCTTGACATGGAAATTTCTGAGAAGAGGATGATAGAATAATCCAGTAGGATCAGGAGTTCACGGGAGGGACATATGAGCAAATCCACAA
>JAUXEH010000207.1 GCA_030620655.1 Candidatus Aminicenantota bacterium
AGGGCACACTCTACCGCCGCGTCCGTGAGCACAGCCTGATATTTATCATCATGGGCCTGGTTTACCTGGCCGCTGTAATCGCCCTGCTTTTTGTCGACAGCCTGCGGCGCAGGCGTCACGGCCGCTTTGTGGGTGCCTGAAAGAGGCAAGGAAGTAAGGCTTGGCTCCACCTCTTCAAGTACAGATGGGGAATACACACTTAAGTGCAGTTACGATTGTCAGGAAAAGTCGCAGACGATCAATTGGGAGCTCATTCCACTCAAGTAGAAGAGCTGGATGATTCGATCTGCTCTTCGCGCTTGATGAAGAATGCTCCAACGATCCCACCCAGCACCGCAGGCAGGACCCAGGGGAATCCGGCTGCGGCCAGAGGGATGTTGGCGATCAAATCGTTGAGGGCCGCAATCGGCAGGCCCGCCGCGTTCAAGGCATCGAACACACTGATAGCCAGGGCGCCGCTTATGGCGCCGATGTAGATAGAACGGGGGATGGCCTTCCGGCCGACTATGGTCAGCAGGATCAGGATGATGGCCACAGGATACACCAGTACCAGGAGCGGCACGGCGACCTGCACGATCCTGGTGACACCCACCGTGGCGAAAACTCCGCTGAAGACCACGGTCGCCACACAGATCGGCTTGTATTTAATCTTTCCCTTGGTGATACCATTGAAGTAATCGCCCACCGTGGCGGTGAGCCCGATGGAGGTGGTGAGGCAGGCCAGGGACACGGCCAGCCCCAGCGCGACCTTGCCGGCGCCCCCCAGGATACCTTCGGCGATGCCGATGAGCAGGGCGGTGCGCTCGATGTCCGCCGCGAAGAGGCCGCGGGAGGTGGCTCCCAGGTACATGAGCCCCCCGTAGACCAGGCCCAGGCCGGAGGCGGCGATAACCCCGGCCAGGGACGCCATCTTGACCTGGTTCCTGACTTGCTTGTAGCCCTTGTAGATCAGGGCCACGATGATGATCTCCGCGAACACGATGGAGGCCATGGCGTCCATGGTCTGATACCCCTCCCGGAACCCGGAGGAGAACGGGTTGTCGAGAATCCCCGGATTCAGGGGACCGAGGGGGGTGACGATGCCCTTGACGATGATGGTCACTAGGATCACGAGCAGGAACGGCGTCAGGATCTTCCCGATCTTGTCCACGACCGTGGTCCGGTTGAGTGCGAAGAACAGGGTGATCGCAAAAAAGATCACCGATGAGACGGCCGGCGGCACCCAGGGCAGGTTGGGCCGCATGCCCATCTCGAAGGTGGTGGCGGCGGTCCGGGGGATGGCCAACAGCGGACCTATGGCCAGGATGACGACTATGCTCAGGACCCGGGCGAACCTCGGGCCCACGCGGCCCGCCAGGTGCTCGATCGTGCCGCCCGCCCGGGCCGCGGCGATGATGCCCATGAGCGGCATGCCGATTCCGGTGATCAGAAAACCCAGGAGGGCTATGTACCAGGCCGAACCGGACAGGAATCCCATGTAGGGCGGGAAGATGAGGTTGCCGGCGCCGAAGAACATGGCGAACAGCGCCATACCGACCAAGGCAACATCGAAATTCTTTTTGTTCATGCGGCTCTCTCTGGGTTAAGCCCTTGTATATCAGAGGAAAAAATCGATGTCAAACACATTCCCTGATAAGCAATGCTTGCCGGAAGTCCCAACAGCTTGTCATTCCCCAGGCCAGCGGGTACAATCTATGGGATTTATAGGGCCGGACCTGGTCACACCCGGCTGTGATTTGCGGCATCTTCCAGGGTATAATGGAGTGTCCCGAGGAGAGAAGATATGGCGAAGATCAAGGTGAGTGTGGAACGGATCGATGGGCACTGCAACCTGCCCGTACAGGTGGGCGATCACTTCTTTGTGGAGGGGTCAAAGCTCACGGTCCCCGATGGGAAACACATCTGCATCTGGGCCCTGCAGAGCATGATGCCGGTCTTTCCCATCCTGGCTGAAAAAGACAGGTTGGACGAGGGCCACTGGGTGCGGGAGATCTCGACTTTTTCCTGTCCCGACCCCAAGGGGCTGGTGCAGTTCCGGCTGGAAACCGAGGACGGATCCTGAGGGGGGGATAGAAATGATCCGGGTCGACCTTAGCCGGTGCACCGGCTGCCGCCGCTGTGAGGCGGCGTGCGCCTTCTTCCACACCGGTCGCATCAATCCCGAGCTGGCACGCCTGAAGGTGATCCAGCTCTATGAGATCGGGGTGGACGGCCCGGTCGTGTGCCAGCAGTGCCAGGAGCGGTACTGCATGGCCTGCCCGGAGAACGCACTTTCGCTGGGGGGCCACGGCGAGGTGGTCTGCTCCCCCACGCTCTGCACGTTGTGCGGGGCTTGTGAGAAGGCCTGCCCCATCGGCGCCGTCACCCTGTTCCAGGGCTTCGTCTACATCTGCGACCTGTGCGGCGGCGATCCCAAGTGTGTGAAGGCCTGCACGGAAGAGGCCATCGTGTTCGAGGAGGGGGAGCGGCCGTCGTTCAAGGAGATCCACAGAGAGACCCGCGGCATGAACCCGCAGGAGAAGCGCCACTTCTACCTCAGCCGTCTGGGAAAGAAGCTCAGACAGCAGTGGGAAGAGCGCAATAAGGCAAGAAATGATGCAGGCTAGCTTCGGATACGGGGGCCGCATCCTGCGGATCGATCTCTCCCGGAGATCGTTTGAGATCGAGGATCTCGATCCAGGCTGGATGAAACCGGTGATCGGCGGCCGGGCCTCCAATACGCGGCGGCTGGACGAGGAGCTGGACCCTGCCTGTGATCCTCTGGGCCCGGACAACCTGCTCATCTTCGGCGTAGGCCCCCTGACCGGGTCCCTGCTCCCGGCCTCGGCCTACTACACCGTGACGGCGAAGTCCCCGCTCACCGGCATCCTGGGAGACTCGGCGGCCGGCGGCCAGTTCGGCGCTGAGATGAAGATGACGGGATTCGACCAGATCATCATCTCCGGCCGGGCCGACGATTGGGTTTACCTTTGGATCACAGAAGAAGGGGCGGAGTTCATAGACTGCCCGGACTATGCCGGACAGGGGGTGGCTGCCACCACCACCGCGATCCGGAAGGCGCACCGGGATCACAGCGTGCAGGTGGCGGGCATCGGGGCAGCCGGAGAGAACCGGGTGCTCTACTCCGCCATCGTTTCCAGCGGCAACCGGGTCAACGGACGTACCGGTATGGGCGCGGTCATGGGATCCAAGCGCCTCAAGGCCGTGGCCGTGCGCGGGAAGAGATCGCTGGAGGTGGCAGACACCCTGGGTTTTTTGGAGCTGACGCGGAGCCTGGAGCAGGCGATCCTCGCCCACCGCGAATACGACAAGAGGTACCGCCTGGGGACCACCATGCTGATGCAGGACCTGAACGGCATCGGCATCCTGCCCACTAACCACTTTAAGGAGGGGGTGTGCGAATATGTGGACGCGGTCTCGGGCCAGGCCCTGGCTGAGCGCTACAAAGTCAAGAACAAGGCCTGCTACAACTGCAACCTCCACTGCTCACGCTACTACCTGGCGAAGGGATTCGAGGCGGAGGGGCCCGAGTTCGAGACGCTGTGCAGCTTTACGTCCCGGCTCGGCTGCGGCGATCTCGCCTTTGCCCTGGAGATGAACGCCGTTCTCAACCAGGCCGGGCTGGACTCCATCTCCACGGCCGAGGCGATCGGCTGGATCATGGAGTGCCAGGAAAAGGGGCTGGTGCGTCCGGAGGACCTGGACGGGCTGGAGCTGCGCTGGGGCGACACAGAGGCGGTTCGCTCCACCGTGGACATGATCATCCACCGCCGGGGGGTGGGTGACCGCCTGGCCCAGGGTGCGACCCGGCTGTCTCGGGATTTCGGGGACGAGGCCCAAAAGCTCGTCATGCAGGTCAAGGGCCTGGACATCATCTGCGGTGATCCCCGCGGGATTAAGGCCTACGGCCTGACCTATGCCATCGCCTCACGGGGGGCCGACCACCTGCGGGCCGAGCCTTACTTCGAGCTCACCGACCTGCGGGATGAAGCCAGGGAGCGCTTCGGGACCGAGAAGGCGGCCATGCGTTTGGAGGAGGAGGGTAAGGCGGCGCTCGTGACCTATTCGGAGAAGATCGCTTTGCTCACCGACTGCCTGACCATGTGCAAGAACATAGGGTTATGCATGGGCATCCTGGACCTGGAGAAATCGGCCGCACTACTAGCGGCCGGCACAGGGGTGGATTACACGGCTTCCTACCTGGAGGATGTCCTGGGAGAGGCCGTGCAGCGGGACCGCCGTCTCAACCGGCGCTTCGGAGTAAGGCGTGAAGACGACACCCTGCCGGAACGGTTCCTGAAGGAACCCCTGAAGACCGGACCCACCCAAGGCTCCACCGTCGACATCGACCGGATGGTCGAGGAGTACTACCGGCTGCACGGCTGGGAGGATGAGTAAGGCCTGCACTCGTGCAGGACCCGGTTGGCCCCCATGAAAGGCGATTCCCCGCAGCGCCCAAGCCGCGAAACCTTTACTTCCCGCTTCGGCCTGCTCATGACCATGATCGGGGCCGCGGTCGGACTGGGGGCGGTGTGGCGGTTCCCCTACATGGCCGGACGGTTCGGGGGCGCGGCCTTCGTGCTCTTCTATCTGGCGGTGATGCTGTTTATCGGCATCCCCGCCCTCATGGCGGAGTGGTCGCTGGGCCGCTTCACCGGACGCGGCACCCTGGGGGCCTTCGAGAGGGGAGGCTTCCCGGGAGGCCGCTATGTGGGTGGCTTCCTGTTCGGCATCGTCTTTTTCGCCACAGGCTACTACTCCAATGCCGTGGGCTGGGTGGCTTTCCATGCCCTGGGTGAGGCCGCGAAGCCTTTGGGTGTGCGGTTCCAGCCGGGCGCCATCCTGCCCCCCGAGTCCGGGTTCGATGCGGCCTCCTTTTTCCTCCAGATGCTCATGACCGCACTGGTCATCTCCGCCTGCGGCCTGGTGCTGGTCAAGGGACTGCGGAAGGGGATCGAGCGGGCCAGCAAGGTGATCGTGCCCGCCCTGTTCCTCATCCTGGTGATCCTGATCGTGCGCTCCGTCACCCTCCCCGGGGCCGGGGAGGGGATTCGCTGGTACATCGGGAGCTTCCGCTTTCACGATTTGACACCCGGGGTCATGGCCGCCGCGCTGGGCATGGCCTTCTTTTCCCTGTCCCTGGGCGGGACCTTCATGGTCATATACGGTTCCTACATGGACCGCGGAGCACCCATCCCGCGGAATGCTGTTTTAACGGGGATCAGCGCCTCCCTGGCCGGGATCATGGCCGGCTTCGCCATCTTCCCCGCCGTGTTCGCCTTCGGGCTGGAGCCCGCTTCCGGCCCGGGCCTGATCTTCACCACACTCCCACGCACCTTCGATCAGATGCCGGCGGGCTGGATTTTCGGGCTGCTTTTCTTCGTCGGATTGTTCGGGGCCGCGTTCCTATCCGATGTAGCCGCCTTCGAGGTGCTGGTGGGAGGGCTCGTGGACAACACCGGGCTTTCCCGCGGGAAGGCGGTGGCCCTGGCCTGCGGCGCGGTCTTTGTCATGGCGATCCTGCCCATGATCAACTACAAGATCTTCATCCCCTGGGACCTGATCTTCGGGTCAGGCATGCAGGCCCTGGGATCGCTGCTGGCTGTGGTGACCGCTGCCTGGTGCATCCGCCGGGCCGCGGCCCTCAAAGAGCTTTCGGCCGGGAGCGGGAGGCCCTTCCCGCTTTGGCTCTACTGGTGGCTGCGCGCGGCCG
>JAUXEH010000161.1 GCA_030620655.1 Candidatus Aminicenantota bacterium
ACCGTGCGGGCGATGAAATACATCCGGGGGAGCGAAACGTTAGGTTTAGGTATACGGGTATCCATGGCACCTGTCTATTAGACGGAACCTTCCGGCTCCTTCTTCACTTTTTCTGCGGTCCGGCTCTTGATCTCCTCCAGTTCCTCCGGGCCGATCAATCCCAGGCGTTCCTGTTCGTAGGGGCAGTAGGCGAAACAGCGGGCGCAGCTGAGGCAGTTTCCCGAGTCCACGTCATACTCCAGCTGCCGGCGGCGCGTGGAGAGGCTGATCATCTTCAGGCCCAGGAACAGCCCGATGAATCCCCCCAGGAGCCAGCCGCCGGTCTTGAATTTCCGCTGGATCTGCCCGGCCTCCGCGTACAGCTCGGCTATGGGCTCCCCCGAGGCCCGGAAGGCCGTGATCGGATCGGTCAGGTCCGAGGGGTGCCCGGGCTTTCCGGCCATGATGTCTTCCGCCAGAGACACGGTGAAATGCGCGCGGGAAAGAGGCACGTGCACTCGGGACACGACCCAACCCCCGCCCGCGACCAGGAGGGGCAGGAGGAGGATCAGGACGGCGAGCCGCCTGACCTGCTGGTGCCGGCTCTCCTGCGGGGCCGTGTCGTTGGCCTTCTTGATGGCCCCGAAGGGACAGGACTCCTCACACAACCGGCAGTTTATGCACTCCGAGGGCGTGATCTTCACGTGCCAGCGGGAGATGCGGGACATCCAGCCGAGCAGCACGCCGTAGGGACACAGGAAGCGGCAGTAGGGGCGGGCCACGACCGTTCCCAGCAGCAGCATGCAGGCGCCGAACAGGACCATGTTGAAGCTCGCGCCGAACCTGAAGAACCCGATGAAGGGATCGTACCGGCAGATGATGAAACCCGCGCCGGTGGCGGCGAACAGGACGGCCAGCCCCAGATACAAGTAGGGCACAACACCGAGGACCTCCGCCAGCCAGGCCGGGACCCTGGCCGGCTTCAGGACCATCACGTCCTGCACCGCTCCCAGGGGACAGACGGCCGCGCAGAAGGTGCGCCCGAAGAACAGGGCGAAGGCCAGCGGCAGCAGGAAAAACAGGATGACGGTCAGGGGGATGGCATAGGCGGCGTCGAAGAAAGCCAGGCTGACGTTCTGTATGGCCCCTATGGGACAGACACAGCCTTTGCGGAAGAACCCGAAATACGCCAGGCTCAGGACCATCAGAACGAAGAGCTTCCGGCGGGAGCGCAGCCTGTGGGCGAAATAGGTGGCCAGCGTCAGCGCGGCGAGGAGGACGAGCAGGTCCAGGTACTCCAGGGCCTGGGCACGGGGAGGCGGGGTCAGCAGGTCCGGCCGGGTGTAGTCCGTCTGGAAGTCCGGCTTGGGGAACCGCTCCTGGACCTGGGGGGTGCTCGAGAGCGGGAGCCACAAGAAGAGTGTGACGATGAAGACCCAGGCGATCCTTATCCGTACCCTCATAGTCAGCTCCTCGGATAGCGTCGGCTCTCGTCTCCCCTGAGGATGTAAGGCCGGCTGGCCGGGACGCGCTTCCAGGCCCGGGAGGGACAGGAGCGGGCGATCGAGCACTCGTTGCAGTTCAGGCAGCGGTCATGCCTGACCTGCAGGTAGAGCGAGCCGTTCCCGAAGGAATCACAGCCTTTCACGCATTTGCCGCACCCGATGCACAGCTCCTCATCGATGGTGTACTCGAAGTACGGGTCTTCCACAAAGGTCCGCTTGATGGCGCCGGAGGGGCAGAGCTGGCTCTCCGCGCCTGTGTCCCGTACCTTGGCGCCCGGCTGCAGGTAGCCGCTGCAGAGGTCGCAGTAGCCGCACATCGAATAGGAGTGCACACACTTGACCGCGGAATGCGGGAGCACGCAGTTGACGGAGCATTTCTCGCACTGGATGCAGATGTTGGGATCCAGCTGCCAGACCATCTCTTCTTGGGACGACTTGCCCAGCAGGGCTCCGGCGATCCCGCCCAGAGTGAGGCCCGCCAGGGTGTTCAGGCCCTTCCAGAGGAAATCCCTCCTGCGAAGAGCATCGAGGGGCTTGCTTTTAATCACGGCCGGCTCCCTTTTCCTGCGGGCCCGACCCAGAGCCAGGCGAAGCGGATTCCTTCCTGAACCGGACAGCCCGGGGCTCGGCACAGCCCTGACGCTGTGTACAGGATCTGCAGGGCAGGTCGACCGGGCAGAAAGAGGAAGAGCCTGCATCTCGCGAAAACGTCCTCAGCCCCAGCACCGTTCCGGTGAGGGCGAGCCCGGCCAGCGCACAGGCCCGCAATCCTGCCTTCAGAAATTCCCTCCGGCTTCCGGATCCAAGATCGAATTTTCGCACTCTCATATCTTCTTTCCCATCCTTCATTCTCCGGGCTTCACGAAGATGCGTACAGCCTTGCGCGCCGGATCCAGGACCAGGATCCGCTGAGCGGAATCCACGGCCAGGTCCAAGCCCACCGTGCCCTCATCGAAGCGGTCCGGCCCAGCCACTACCGCAGCCATCCGCCCCAAGCGGTCGTAGATCTTGACCCGGGGGATCCCCTTCTCGCTGGTCACGAACGATCCGTCCTCCAGGATGGCGAAGTGGGTTGGGTTGCAGCATCCGCAGAATCCCTCGATCTCCATGGAGAACTCCCCCCAGTAAGATCTCAGGTCGCCATCCGGGGTGTAGTTTTCGAGCGAGTGCCGCCCGGTGTTGGCCGCCCAGAGAAACCCGTCCGGATCGATCCCCACATCGAAATAGGGGCTGGGGATCACAAAGCCCGGGATGTCCCCGGCGTCGTCCCTGTCTCCGATCCTCTTCCGCTGGCCACCGGTCCTGTCCAGGCGCCACACGATGCGGCTGCCCGCATCCGCCGCGAACACGTAGTCCCTGGTGAGGGAGATGGACGTGAGGATGGCCTCCTCTCCCAGGGATTCCCAGCCGGCCTGGCGGGCCCCGGCCGGATCGAAGACATCGATACGATCGTGCATGCCGGCATAGATGTCGCCGTTTGTATCCACGGCCAGGCTCCAGGCCCTCCCGGACGTGGGTATGGAGATCTGGAGCCGCCCCCGGCTGTCAAAAACGAGGATGGCCTCGTCGCCGGACACATACACAGCGTCCCCGGGGCCGACGGCGATCGCGTATGCCAGCGTCAGGGGGAGCTTTATCCCCTGGACCTCCGTGTACTGGGCCAGGCCCGACCCGCTCTGCTTGAAGCGTTCGATGTCATAGGCATAGGGATTGTCCTGTGCTTGGCGGGAGTTCTCCGTGACCGCCCGGATCCCGAAGTAGAGGATGCCGGAGACCGAGACGGCCACGACGATCCCCGTCAGCAGCCGGTCCTTTCTGACTTTTTCCTCGCTCATCTCTTCTTCCCTCGATTCCTTATCGGGCCCTCACATCGATGCAGACCAGGCGGCGGGAGTCCCGCAGGAGCAGGCGTCCCTGGACCAGGGCCATGGGCCCCCAGGCATCCACGCCTTCCAGCACCTTGGCCTGGGCCAGCCGGATGTAGTTCCGGCTGCTCGCCTGCAGCACCGTGAGCACGCCGTCGTCGCTCAGCACGAAGAGTTTATCATCCGCGACCAGGTAGGGGCCCAGCCCGAAGCGGTTGGTCTTGCCGCTCGTCCACACGAAGGTGCTGCAGTCATCCGGATGGACGCACACCAGCTGATTGCGCCGCGGTCCGGCGTCCTTGGGCAGGATGGCAAACAGGTGGCCATTAAAAAAAACCGGGGTCTGCTGCTCCGAGGCCAGCCCCTCATCGGGCTTCAGGGTCTGCAGCGTCTCGACCGCGTAGGCGCCGCCGGTCTCCGTGACCTGGATCATGGTGCTGCCCGCCCCGTACCCGGCGGTTATGAAGAGCCTCCCGTTTCCCAGATGGATGGGAGAGGGGGCGATGACATTCGGGTTCCAGGCATTCGTTGCGAAGAGGACCGCCCCGCGGTCTTCCCCTTCCGCGGACACGCCGGTGATCCCCCCGATGGCGCAGTACACATACATCTTCTTCCCCAGGAACGTAAACGGCATCACCGAGGAGTGGGACATCAACCAGCCCTCGGGATTGGGGGTCTCCCAGACCACCTCGCCCGTTTCGCAGTCCACGCCGATGAGCAGCGCCTTCCCCCCGACGGCCAACACGGCCGTGTCTCCATCGATCAGGGGACACTGACCTGTGTACCACAGGGGCACCTCACCCCCGTATTCCTTGAGCAGGTCGATCCCCCACCTCAGGTCGCCGGTCTCCGCATCCACACACATGACGTGGCACTTGGGCCCGATGGTCACAACGTACTTCTCTGTCACCGCCGGGATGGTGCGGGACATTCCATGGTTCCGCTTTATGAAGAGGGCGTACCCCCGCCTCCAGATCTCCCGCCCGTCGTCCAGGGAAAAGCAGCGCAGGATATCCGCCCGCTCTTCCTCGTCGTAATCGAGGAGATATACCCGGCCGTTGGCGACCACGGGCCCTGCGTGACCCTCGCCCAGGTCTATGGACCACAGTTCGATTGGCCCCGCCGCGCCCCAGCCTTCCGCCAGGGGGATCTTCTCCTTGCTGACGTTGTCGAAATCAGGGCCCCGGAAACGCGGCCATTCGGCCCGGATCCGGGAAGGGACGCCGTCAGAGCCGGCAAAAAAGGCCCCGATGTCGGCTTCGGCCGCACCGCTGACGTAGCCCTCCGGCCGGTTGTCCCGGCCGGGGAGGCTCTCGCTGAAGCCCCGGACCGGATCGTGCAGGAGCCACCAGGTCAGCAGGGCCAGGCCGACGAAGGCGGCGCCGACCGTGGTGACGAGGTTGAGGGTTTTTTCGCCCATCTATCGGGATATGTCGAAGACCATCAGGACATCGCCGTGCCTGACATACAGGCGGCCGTCCTTGATGACGGGGTGGGCCCAGTGCGGTCCGGAGCCCTTGTCGATACGGAAGGAGCTCACCACATCGAACTCCCTGGGATCGGGCCTTACCAGGGCGACGTCCCCCCGCTCGCTGTAGCAGTAGAGCAGCCCGTCGGCAAAGATGATGTTGCCCTTGTTTCCGACCTTCCGGGCCGAGTACGTCACCTTCCCGGTCTCCCAGTCCACGCAGTGCCAGCCCCTGTTCTTGTGGCCGGAACCATAGATGTGTCCGTCGACCAGGACCGCCGCTCCCATCTGGCTGTCGATCCGGTCCTGCTTCCAGACGCGCTCGATGCGGCTTCCGTCCTCGGAAAGCCGGAACTTCTGGCCGCCGGTCCCATACCCGCTCACCGTGAACAGCTCTCCTTCAGAATAGATCGGCGTGTTGGCGTTGACGTTGTAGTCGGTCACATGGGATTGGCGCCAGAGGTATTCGAAGGTGTCGGCATCCAGGCCGACCACCGACTTTTGGGTCATGGTGATCAGGAGCCGCCTCGGGCCGTGCCGCACGATCCGGGGCGAGCAGTAGCCGGAAGTATCGCCGTTCCCCTTCACCTGATGGATTGTTTCCCCCGTGTGCCGGTTCAGGACGGCCACCATGACGCGGCGGCCGCCCGGCGTGCAGAAGACGCGGTCGCCGTCCACCAGCAGGGATTCCGTCATCCCCCACTGGAGGTTGCGGGCCCCGAAATCCTCGGCCAGGTCCTTGGCCCAGACGGTCTTGCCGTCCGTGTCGAAACAGACCGCTCGGCCGAAGGCGCTCATGACATAGATCCTGTCACCCACCACGGTGGGCGTGGTCCGTGCCCCGGGATGGCTGCCGCTCCACTCCCGGCCGTAGGAGGATGTCCAGAGAGGCTTCAGCTCCCTGTCGAATGCGAACAGGAAACCCTCGTCCTGGGTCATCCCTGTCACATAGACGCGGTCGGAGGTCACGGCCGCGGAAGAATAGCCCTCGCCCAGCCCCTGTGCCGCCCAGAGAAGCCTGGGCCCTTGTGCGGGCCATTCCCTCAACAGGTTTTTTTCCGGATAGATGCCGTCCCGCTCGGGTCCCCGCCATTGGGAATCCACCTGGGCGAAGGAAAAAGAAAGCATCGAACACCATAACAGGATAATCAGGGCACCTGGCTTTTTCATGTCGGCCTCGAGTATTCTTCGATAAAAATAGAATGACTTCATATGATACCTTTTTTTCGGCCCGAAACCTAGGCCTGTCTTTAGCATACTAATCCTATTGAAATAGTATAATGCAGGGGCGGTGTCCCGTCAAGGAACAGGCCGGGGGCGGAGACCCCCTCACCGTCCGGAAACGGCAAACAGATAATGATGGGACCGGATATAGAGGGTCCCTTCCGAGATGGCCGGCGTGGCCATAAGGATATCCTGCATGACGTTGGCTCCCAGGAGTTCGAATTCCGGGCCGGCCTTGACCACGAAGATGTCTCCCTGCTCGCTGGGGGAGTAGAGCTTACCGTCGGCCGCCACACCCGAGGCCGAGAAGCTGGACATATCCCCGACCTTCTCCCGGTAGATCCGTTCACCGGTCCGAGCCCGGTAACACTCCAGGGCCCCGTTGCCGCGCAGGTTGTAGAGGAAATCCCCGTAGATGAGCGGAGTCTGCATGTAGGCCCCGCCGCGCCGGATGCTCCAGGCCACATGCTCGTTGGAGGTGGCTCCGGGGTCCAGGGAGATGTCGCCTTCCGCATCCAGTTTGATGGCATAGATGGGCGAGAACCTCCCGTGTGCGCCATTGATGAAAACCAGGTCATGCGCCACGACAGGGGTGGGAACCGGG
>JAUXEH010000402.1 GCA_030620655.1 Candidatus Aminicenantota bacterium
AGGGACGACAGCTCATCGATGGTGTTTCGGTACTCGGAGCTTCCGATCAGCGCGTCCTTCCGGATTATGCCCTTGAGCTGCTCCACGATCTCACTGCGGGTCTTGTGCTCCAGGGAGGAGCTCCGCATCCGGTAAGTCTTGACCGGGGTCACGATGGTGAGGACATCGCCCGGGAACAGCACGTTCTGTACGAAGTACTCCACTGCCTTGCCCAGCCTGGCCGTGTATTCACTGATCTCGAAAAAGAGGTAGAAATTCCGCTCCGTGTCGGGCGCGAACCTGCGCTTTTCCTCGCTGCGTTCGATGCTGCGCTTGTTGACGAGATAGACGGCTTCCAGCGTCTGCGACACCCCGTCCTCGAGGATCTCGAAGTCCTTGATGGTGAGGGTATCCACGAACGCATCACCCTGGAAAACCCGTACTGGGACCTCGATGTTGATGACCATGGACTCTTCCGCCACCTGCTGGGCAAAGAGCGACAGCGACAGAAGCACGGAAACAGCGAGTAGTATGATTTTTTTCATTGGCCTATGCTCTTTTTTAACCTGGATAATTCACGATAGAACATAACAATGGGAAAAAAGTTATCTGTGTACTCATCGAAAAATTTCATGTAATCCCTTGATATTACATGCATTACGTGAAATATCGACATTTTTTATGAATTATTCAGGTTAACAGAGAATCCCAACATTGTCAAAACCAAGGGGCATGGATCCCCGGGCCGGCAGGCCGCGAAGATCGCTTCCCGTCGATCCGTGCCTGGGCTTCAACCAGCAGCGGGGAGGGACTCTCCGAAGGCCCAAGCTCCTTCAAGACCAGGATAAAATCCTGCACACGCTTGAGCTGGAAAAAGCCTTCCCGCGGGCCCTGCATGCGGAAACAATCCTCCCCCGGGCCCCTGTCCACCGCATGATCCGGAGCCGAAGCGAAAAACTCCTCCGCCCCCCGGAAGGCGGCCTCCGCCCCTTCCGGAGTCTCATAGGCGAAGATGAATAAGCTCTCGCCACCCGTGTAGTCACCCCTCACGCCCTGATCGAGGGAGAATACATCCTCCCGGGCGAAGCTGTGGCTGTTGAAGAGGGCCAGCGGGCCGTTGAAGTACCGGACGCTGCCCAGGATCTTGTCTTTGTCGGGCAGCAGGCTCACGAGCCCCGGGGCCTCCCCGATCTCGGTGATGCGGAATGCCAGGGAGCGGGCCAGGTCCTGGAGCCCCTGGATCGTGGTGTCTTCCTCGTCGAACCCGGTTAGTGTCACCAGGTACGATCCCTTCCAGAGGTTGAGATAGTAGTCCTCCAGCTGGGCCTCGGCGCCGTGATAGTCCATAGCCCGGCCGTCCGCGCTGCGCTTGAAGGTGAAGATGCCGTAGGCACTCTCCGGCCCCGTCATCTTGTACACCTCGAGCGAGATGGCCCCGCCCTGATCCGTCCGGTAATCCTGGACAACGACCTCCTCGAACCCGAACTCCCGGTAGATCTCCGCACCGCCGTTAATGTACGTGAACAGGTCATCCCCCGCATAGCCCTGGGCCGCCCCATGTTTCATCCAGCCGCCCACCTCATCCGGCAGCAGTGCCTCAAGGCCCTCTCTTTCCGGTACCGGGTTGACGCAGCACCACAGGATTCCCAGGACAAGCAGCAAACAGGCCGGGATTGTGCATCTCAGGATACGTCGCATCGCACCCCTATTGTAAAACGCCGGCTCTATAGAATGCAACATGGCCGGCGGCTATTCGTAGCGCAGCGCCCTAACCGGGTCGGCACCGGCGGCCCGGATGGAATGGAAGCTCACGGTCAGCAGCGCGATGACGGCGGCCGCCGCCATGGACAGGAGAAAGACACCCACGCCCAGGTCGATCCGATAGACAAAATCCTGGAGCCAGCGGCGCATCAGGAAGTAGGCGGCCGGCCAGGCGATCAGGTTGGCCAGCAGCACGAGCTTCAGGTACATCTTCGACAGCAGCACTACCAGTCCGCCGACACCGGCGCCCAGCACCTTACGGATCCCGATCTCCTTGGTGCGCTGTTCCACGGTGTGCGAAGCCAACCCAAAGAGGCCCAGGCAGGCGATGAAGATGGCCAGGAAGGTGAATCCCCGGGTCAGCGAGCCGAAGTTCTGCTCCCGCCGATAGGTCTGGTCGAACTCGTTATCCAGGAAGCCGAATTCCAGGGGATTGCCCGGGAAAAGCTCTCCCCACACGCCCCGGAGGTGATCGATGCCGGCGGGTATCGCCCCGGCCCGCAGCTTGAGCGAAAGGATGCCGTTGTCGCCGGGCCGGAAGGATATCATCAGGGGCTCCACAACATGGCGGAGGGTCGCGAAGTGGAAGTCGCCGATCACTCCCACTACCGTGAGCTGCCCGTCGTTGAACGTCTTGCCGAGCGGTTCCTCCCACCCGATGGCCTTGACCGCGGCTTCGTTGAGGATCACGGCCTGTTCGACTTCGGTCCCGAATTCCTGGGAAAAATTGCGGCCCGCCACCAGCTCGATCCCCATGGTCTCCAGGAAGAGCTCATCCATGCTCATAACGGAGACTACCCAGGGATCGGTCTCGGCAATGCCGTCCGGCTGGACACCGGTCCGGGACATGGTGCGGCCCGGAACGTTGCCGGATGCCGACAG
>JAUXEH010000179.1 GCA_030620655.1 Candidatus Aminicenantota bacterium
CCCTGTGCGTGTTCGAAGACCTGAGCTTCCAGTTGGAGAAAGGCGAGCTGGTAGCTGTCATGGGCATGTCCGGCGTGGGCAAGACCACGCTCCTGGACCTGCTGGGACTGCTGGACTCGCCCACACGGGGCCGGATCGTCCTGGACGGCGAGGACATCTCGAGCAAGACCGGAGCTGAGAGGGCCGAGATTCGCAACCGGAAGATCGCATTCATATTTCAGTTCTATCATCTCCTCCCCGAATTCAATTCGGTGGAGAACATCAGCTTCCCGCTGCTGATCCGCGGGGTGAAGCGCCGTGAGGCGCAGGAGAGAGCCCTCAAGATGCTGGAGGAGGTTTCGCTCCGCGACAAGGAGCTGCTCCGGCCCGGGCAGCTCTCCGGCGGGGAACAGCAGCGGATCGCCATTGCCCGGGCCCTGGTCAGCGAGCCCGCCCTGCTCCTGGCCGATGAACCGACCGGCAACCTGGACTGGCTAACAGGGAAGAGGATCCTGGAGCTTATCCAGGATCTCCACCACCAGAAAGGCCTTTCCTCGGTGATCGTCACGCACAACGAAAAGGTGGCGGAGTTCTGCCAGCACACCTACCTCATGGAATCCGGGCGGCTGGCCCGGCTCTGACCGGCACACCCGGGGCGCCGGTATGAAACTTTTTTCCCTGTCCGGAGGTTATAGTAACGTGAGCCGATATATCTGTCCCGCGAAAGATATTACTCGATTGTTATCAGTAGATTACGTATGCGGCCAGACCTGTCTGGCGGGGCCGTTCGCCTTTATTTTTCCCGGAGAATATGGTATAAGGAAAGTACTATGAAGAGGATTTTTCTATGTCTGATCCTGTGCTTCACGCCCCTTCTTGTCCACGGGCAGGAGGTCATCGAAAAAATAGAGATCACCGGCAACCAGCGGGTTACCAAAGAGACCATCCAGTATTACCTCTCCTCCCGTGTCGGTGATTATTACAGCCAGGACCTGTTCCGCAAGGACTTCAAGGTCCTGTGGGCGACCGGTTTTTTCGCCGATATCCGGATCGAGGAGTCGGACGGCCAGCACGGCAAGATCCTCCGGATCATCGTGGAAGAGAATCCCATCATCAAGGAAATCACTTTCAAGGCCGGGAAGAAAGTGAAAGAGAAGGACATCGTCAACCGGCTGAAGGAGAAGGACGCGTATATGCTGCCCTATTCCTACTACAGCCAGCACAAGATCCGCCGGGCCGAGGAGACGATCAAGGACCTTCTGGTAGAGAAGGGCCTGCCGTCCGGAAAAGTCGAGGCCCGGGCGAATCCCAGGGGCCAGAATGAGATGGAGGTCATCTTCGAGATCGATGAGGGCC
Source organism: Candidatus Aminicenantota bacterium (assembly GCA_030620655.1). GTDB lineage: Bacteria > Acidobacteriota > Aminicenantia > Aminicenantales > Aminicenantaceae > JAUXEH01. Next base: position 1,336 of record JAUXEH010000179.1, read on the forward strand.
CCAAGGTCCGTGTGGGGGCGATCGTCTTCGAGGGGAATCCCAAGCTGTCCGACGCCACGCTCATGTCGGCGTTTTCGGAGAACAAGAAGCATGGGATCATCGCTTGGATCACGGGAAAAGACGCATTCAAGATGAACGCGGTCGCCGATGACCTGGCCAGCTTGAAGACGAAGTTACAGGAACACGGCTACATGGAGGCCACCATCGGAGAGCCTCGCTTCGAGGAGATGGACAAGACCTCGATCTTCTTGAAAAAACAGCCCATGATGCGAATCATCGTGCCCGTGGAAGCCGGCTACCGCTACACCGTCGGCGAGGTGGCCATCGAGGGCAATCAGTTCTTCACGGCCAAATACCTGCGGACCTTCATCAAATTCAAGGAAGGCGATGTCTACCGCACCGGGGTGCGTGAGGAAGCCAAGGAAAAGATCGAGGAAACCTACCGGGACTGGGGGTACATCTACGCCCAGGCCCGGCCGTTGGAAAAGCTCGATCCCAAGCGTAAGCAGGTCAACCTCACCTTTCACATGTTCGAGGGCGAGGTGGCCTACCTCAACCGGCTGGAATTCAAGGGCAACACCTTCACCAAAGACAAAGTGATCCGCCGGGAGATGAGGATGCGGGAGGGAGACCGCTTCAGTTTCGCCATGTTCAAGGACAGCCTCCTGCGCCTGAATCAGCTCGGCCTGGTGGAACTGGAAGGCGACCCTGACATCCGGCCCAATCCCGAAGACCCCACCCAGCTGGATGTGGACATCAGGCTCACAGAACTGCAGCGGAACAACATCCAGTTCTCCGCCGGCTACAGCGGATACCAGGGCACCTTCGTCTCGGTCAGCTACTCGACCGTAAACTTCCTCGGGGCGGGGGAGAAGCTGGATGTGGCGGTCCAGTACGGGAAGCTCATCAAGAACTATTCCTTCGGATTCACCGAGCCCTACCTTTTCGACCTGCCCCTCAACCTGGGCTTCCGTGTCCACGACCAGTCGATGATCTATGTGGGTTTGTTCAGCCGCCGCAGCCGCGGGGTGAGCATGAATTTCAGCGCCCGTATCCGGGGATATCTGCGTGGAAGCCTCGTGTACAGCTATGAGAACCTCAACGTCAGCCCTTATGAGGGAGACTTGGACGGTCCGATCTACAATCCCTACCAAAATCCCTACGGTACCGGTATGACCGGCGGCTACGCGTCGCCGTATTACAGCTACGGGAAATACAACATCAGCTCGATCACGCCCACCCTGTACCGGAGCACCGTGGACAGCCCCCTGACTCCCAGCAGCGGCGGGCTCTACCTGGTCTCGGCCAAGTTCGCAGGAGGCGCCCTGGGTGGGGACGTGGACATGATAAAGCCCCGGTTCGAGCTCACCCGCTACATCCGCACCATCGGGCGTCAGTCGATCGGCCTGCATGCCGAATACTCGTTCATCGAGCCTCTGGGCAGCGGCACCACCGAGGTCCCGTTCTGGGAGCGCTACTTCCTGGGAGGGGAACGGTCGATCCGTGGCTATGAGATCTACACCATCGGGCCGCGCGATGAGAACGGGGTCAACGTCGGCGGGGACAAGTCGCTGGTGTTCAACGCGGAATACATCATCCCCTTGAGCGGGCCCCTGTATACGATCCTGTTCTTCGACGCCGGCAATGCCCTAGCGCAGCATCAGAAATTCCGGTTCGAGGACATGTACACCTCCGCAGGCATAGAGATGCGGATCTTTGTTCCCGCATTAAGAGTTCCCTTTCGTTTGATTTTTGCGTATAATAACCGCTTGATCTATCGAGGAGACTCGAACTATAACTTCAGGTTTGCCATCGGAACCACGTTTTGAGCGCCTGGAAGGGATTTAACGTTTAGAGGAGGAATGTGAGATGCACAGAAGCACAGCCAAGCTCATCATAATGGCTCTGATGATCGCAGCTCTGGCTTCCAGCGGCCTGGCCCAGCAGATCATCAAGGTCGGCGTGGTAAATTCGCAGGAAGTATTGGAAAAATCAGCGGAAGGCAAAAGGGTCCTGGCCCAGCTTCAGGATAAGGACAAGAGGAATCAGGCCGAGCTCTCCCGTAGAGACCAGGAGATCCAGGAGCTCCAGACCAGACTCAACACCCAGAGACTCACCCTGACTCCGGAGGCGCTCCGCAACCTGTCAACGGACCTGCAGCGGAAACAGACGGAGAGGCAGCGTTTTTTTGAGGATGCGGGCCGCGAGATGAATGAGCTGGCGGAGCGCCTGTTCCAGCGGATCCAGAATGAACTGCTCCCTATCATCGAACAGATGGGGAAGGAAAATGGCATGGATGTAATCTTCGACCTGGGTAAGAGCGGGGCGATCTACTTCAGTCCCGGCATAGAAATCACGCAGGACGTCATTCAAAGATACGATGCCTCAAAAGCCCCCGCAAAAAAATAATACTCCTGTCTTCGACATAGAAAAGATCATGGGGATGCTCCCCCATCGATATCCCTTCCTGCTCGTCGACCGTGTCCTGGAGATCAAGGCGGGCGAGTCTATTGTGGCCTTGAAGAATGTGACCTGCAATGAGCCCTTCTTTCAGGGGCACTTCCCCCAGCTCAAGATCATGCCCGGCGTGCTGATCATCGAAGCGCTGGCGCAGGCGGGAGGAATCCTGCTGTTCCACTCTCTCCCGGATCCCGAAAAGAAACTGGTATTCTTGAGCAAAATCAACAACACGAAGTTCCGCAAGCCTGTGGTCCCAGGTGATCAGTTGGAGATGCATGTCAACCTGCTGAAATACAAGAAAGGGTTCTGTCAGATCGAGGCCAAGGCCTATGTCGACGGCCAGGTGGTCACAGAGTCCGAGATCATGGCGTCCGTGGTCGAGCTTGAGGAACGGGATGGGGAATCCTGAGACACGGATCCATCCCTCGGCTGCCGTCCATCCTCGGGCCCAGTTGGATCACGGTGTCCAGATCGGACCGGCTTGTGTGATCGACGAGTTTGTATCCCTGGGGAAGAACACCCGGCTCGATGCCCATGTGTATATCACGGGGCACACGGCGGTGGGTGAGGACGGCCGATTTTTTCCCTATTCCGCTGTGGGCACCGAACCTCAGGATGTGGGCTACCAGCAGGAAGAAACTCGAGTCGAGATCGGGGACCGCAACCTCTTCCGTGAATTCATGACCGTGAACCGGGGAACCGCCAAGGACGTGGGGACCACCCGGATCGGGGATGATAATTATTTCATGGCCTATTCGCATATCGCCCATGACTGTCAGGTGGGCAGCCGGATCGTCTTCATGAACGGGGTGACCCTGGCGGGACACTGCCTTGTCGATGATCATGTGCAGATCAGCGCCTTCACGGGCGTTCACCAGTTCTGCCGGATCGGAAGGTATGCCTATATCGGCGGATACTCCGTCATCACGCAGGACGTCCTGCCGTTCTGCAAGGTGGCGGGCGGCCGCCCTCCGCTCATCTACGGGACCAATGCCATCGGGCTGCGGCGGCTCGGATTCCCGCGCGAAAGGATCAAGACTATAAAGGGCATGTTCCGGCTCATCTTTTTTTCCGACCTGAACACCGCCCAGGCCGTTGAGCGGATCGAAGGGGAATTTCCCCCCGGTGAAGACCGGGACGAACTGCTTTCATTCATCCGGTCGTCCAAACGGGGGATCGTGAAAAAATTGTCCGACGAATGGAAAAAAGACTTGGCGTGATCGCCGGCTCCGGGGAGTCGCCCGCCCTCATCCGAGATCAGGCTCTGGGCCGAGGGTATTTCTGCGTGATCGCCGCCATCCGGGATGAGGCGGACCCGTCGCTGGAGGAACAGGGCGGCACGCTGGCCTGGTTCGGAGTGAGCGAGGTATCCGAGATCGCACGTTTCTTTAAATCCCATGGGATCACGGACGCGGTGTTTGCGGGGAAGGTCGATCCACGGCATCTTTTTCAGAAGAAAAAACTGGGGACGGCCCTGCTGCGCATGCTGGACAGGGAGCGGGATCGCAGCGCTGAGACGGTCATCCGTGCGGCCATGGACTTTTTCGCCCGGCAGGGGATCCGCTTCATCTCTCCCGAGCCCTTCTTGGCAGCGGTCATGTGCCCGGCCGGCCTGTTATCCCGCAGCAAACCGCCGGCCGCCATCCAGGCGGATATCGAGTGGGGATGGGAGCGGGCGCGGCAGCTGGCCGACGCAGATGTCGGTCAGTGCATCGTGGTCAAGGACAAGGCCGTGGTGGCGGTCGAGGGCATGGAGGGGACGGACGCCGCCATCCGGAGGGGCGGAGAGCTGGCCAAAGGGGATTTCGTGGCCATCAAGGTGGCCCGCACCCGGCAGGACCCCCGCATCGATCTCCCGGCCGTGGGGCTGCAGACGGTAACCAGCCTGGTGGAAGCAGGGGGGAAGGCGCTGTGTTTCGAGGCCGAAAAGATGCCGTTTTTTCAGAGAGATGCAGCCCTGGCTCTGGCAGACAGGCACGGGATCGTTGTGCTGGCCCGGACATGATCGGATTTGGAAATGCCTACATCGGATTTACTTAGCCCTTTGGATTTAAACGGATTGTGGTATAATAGCCCTCCATATGGAAAAAGTACGGATCGGCATCATCGGCGTTGGATACCTGGGCACCCAACACGCCCGCATCCTTTCCTACCTGGAGGGGGCGGAGCTGCGGGGCGTGGCCGACATCGATCTTAAAAAATCCATGATCATCGGCAACCGCCACGGCGTGCCCTACTACCAGAATTTTACGGATATACTGGACGAGATCGATGCAGCCATCGTGGCCGCCCCGACTTCAGAGCACTTCAGCATCACGGAGAGGCTGCTCAAGGAGGGGAAATCGGTGCTGGTGGAAAAACCCATGAC
>JAUXEH010000115.1 GCA_030620655.1 Candidatus Aminicenantota bacterium
ATGGTTCTACTTCGGGGAGCTGCGCTATGTGGGGGTGTTCAACTATAAAGCATCATCGTCCCATGAGAACTATTATTCCGGTTATCTCTCCAGGTACCAGGAGTTCGGAGGAAACGGGATCTTCGTCCTCTTTGGGATCGGCCTCTATTTCTAGAACATGATCTTGATCCCGGCCGAGACCTTGAAGAAGGACGGGTCGATGGTGTAGGGCTCGATCAGGCTCGCTAACTCGTCGGCGTTCTCCTGGGTCAGGGTGATGGTCCAGCCCTCGTTGACGTTGGAGGGGTACTGGCCCCCCTGCAGCTGCCAGGGCTCCTCGATCTTGCCCCGGTAGAAATACCTTCCGTCGATATTCAAGGCCACGCCGCGTGTGAAGACGAAATCGATCCCGCCGCCCACATTGAAGCCGATTCCGTTCAAGGACGCCTCGACCTGTGCGGGGACCGCGAAATAGTCGACGTAACGGTACCCCTCCGACTCCCAGGTGGTGGCATAGCCCACCGTGGTGTCCACACTGGAGGTCCCGGAAAAGTAGGAGACGCCGCCGCTGATCAGGGGCTCGATCATGCTGCCGGTCGAGATCTTGTAGAGCAGGTTCCCGCTCAGGACGTACGAGGACACCTCGCCTTCCACGCCCCACTCGTTCTGACTGCTGTAGGAGCCGCCCGATGTCCAGGACCAGTTGAGGTCATAGACGCTGCGGCTGGCCTCGGTGGTCTTGACCGTGGAGTTGTAGTCGAACTTGACCTGGATCCCGAACCCCTTGGCTATGAAAAAATTCAGCGCCCCGTCAAATCCCAGGGGACTCTTGAACTCAGTGGTTATGGTGCCAGAGGCGCTGGCGTTCTGCAGGATCCCCGAGCTGAAGCTCTCCGAATAGGAATATGACCCGGAGATGTTGTACCCGGTCACATAGCCCACGCGGAAGACGAGCTCGGCCCGTCTGGGGCGGGCCTCACGGGATGGCGGCGCTGCCGTAGTCGTCTGCACACCTTGCTGCGTGGGCTTTTCTGTTCTAGCTTCGGTCTTGGGCTCCGGCACCTTTGTCTCCGCCCCTTCCACCTCCACAAACATGTCGTGGATGTAGCCCGTGATCATGACGCCGACTTCGGTCCGGACCCGGATCTCGTACCAATCGCCCGCCCTGCTTTCCACCTCGAAGACACTTCCCAGGGGCGGGTTCTTGATGATCTCACCCTGGAGATCGGGCTTCAGCCGGATGCTTGCGTTTTCCACCACGATCCTGATCTTCAGTTTCTCCGCATAGGAGTCCGCCGTGAACACGATCACGAGCGCCAGGATCAGACACATGCTTACCTTCAGCCCCAAGCGTTTTTTCATGTTGCCTCCTTTCGTTTGGCTGTTTATAGAGTTGCCCAAAAATGAGATTTATGATCCTCCATCCCTGCCTGGTTGCTTGTCATTGTAGGGAAAAAATAGGACATGAATGTCAGGGAAATGTAAAAGATTGTAAAGGAATGTTTAGCCTGGATAATTCACGGGCTTAGATCGGCTCGCCCGCAGGGTAAAGAATGCCGATGATTATTATGAGTTTTATGAAGGAAATATCGGCATTCTTTATGAATGATTCAGGAGCCTGAGTTATTCACGGTTCCAGATTGGTACGGATACGAGGCGTCGGAGGGTGAAGCTGTGATAATTCCCCGCGAACCCGCCGCAACGAAGTAGATGTGCCGAGCTGGGTCCGCCCGAAGGGTAAGAATTGCCGATAGGGATAATATTCCTTAATACTGTAGTTGTGATCGGCAATTCTTATGAATAATTTAGGGGAGGGAGGGGACCGGCCTAAGCCGGTCCCCCGGGTGAGGTCCGCCCGCGCCGAAATCGGCGCACGGTCCTAAGCCGGCGCCTGCAGCCGAGCTCACTGCAGGGTGTGCCGCTGCCGGTGGCGGATAACGATCTTCCCGTTTTTGATCACATGGACCACGGGATTGATCCCGAAATGGTAAACCAGGTAAGCGTAATTGGGGGCCTCGCAGAGCACCACGTCCATCCTCTTCCCGACCTCGAGGCTTCCGGCCTCGTTGTGACGGTCGATGCCGTAGGCGGCATTCAGGGTCACGGCATGGATGGCCTCTTCGATGGACATATGGAGGGTATAGACCGCCAGCTGCAGGATAAACATCTGGGACTCCGTCATGGAGCTGCCCGGGTTGAAGTCTGTGGCCAGCGCCACGGCCGCGCCGGCGTCGATCAGTTTGCGCGCCGGCGCTTTCTTATCCTGCATAAGGAAAAACGGGACACCGGGAAGCAATATGGCGGTGGAGGGACTCTGAGCCATCTCTTCGATGCCCTGGTCGGTGATGGCGATCAGGTGCTCTGCGGATACCGCCCCCTCGGCGACGGCCAGTTGGGCTCCACCCAGAGGCACGAACTCGTCGGCATGCAGCTTGATCTTGAGCCCGGCCTTCTTGGCAGCCCGGATGAGCCGCCGGGACTCGTCTATGCTGTAGACGCCCTCTTCACAGAAGACGTCGAAAAACTCAGCCAGGTTCCTGGCCTTGACCTCAGGAAGAATCGCATGAGTGAGGAGGTCGATGTATGCCTCTTTCCTGGCTTTGTATTCCCGGGGCACTTCGTGTGCCCCGAGAAAGGTCTTGACGATGTCGATCGGATGTCTCCGGTCCGCTTCCTGCAGGGCCTCCAGCTGTTTGATCTCGTCTTCCAGGTTCAGGCCGTATCCGCTCTTGGCCTCCACGGTGGTGGTGCCGTGCAGCAGCATGCTGTCCAGCCTGTCCAGGCAGAGGTCCACCAGTTCCGGCAGGGAGATGCGACGGGTGGCGTCCACCGTGCTCTGGATCCCCATGCCCCGTGCGGCCAGCTCCCGGTAGGTCGCACCCTGGATGCGGAGCTGGAATTCGTTCTCGCGGCTTCCGCCGAAGGGGAGGTGGGTATGGGGATCCACGAGCCCGGGCAGGGCGAGCAGGCCGCCGGCGTCCAGCGTGACGCTGTCGGGCTCCAGCCGGACCTCCCGGGCACATTCGGACTCTTTCCCCACGAAGACGATCTTCCCCCGGAGGGAAGCGATGCAGCCTCCCTCGATCACCCCCAGGTCCTGGAGTGCCTGCTTGCGTTTGGGCGCCGGACCGCGGCAGGTGACGAGCTGGCCGCACCCGGATACGATCAGATCAGCCGATACCACGGGGGGTCTTCCTCATCGCTGCGCTTTTGTTCCTCCGGATAAAGGAGGGTGTTTCGTAGGAATCCCACTGCTTCTCCCAGGAGGGTCGTCCCATCTTGTCCCACATGGGCTCGTTCCCCTTGGGTTCGAACACATAGGGAGGGGTTTTCTGCAAGACCTGGAAAGGGGGAGGGCTCTCGTGGCGGGGGTGTGACACCAGGTCCTGGGGGGTGATCGTCTCCTGCTGCATGGACCGGTCGAAACCGGTGGCGATGACCGTGACCTTGACCACCTCCTTGAGAGACTCGTCGATGACCGTGCCGAAGATGATGTTGGCTTCGGGGTGGGCCTGGCTGTGGATAAGCTCCGAGGCTTTGGAGACCTCGTGCAGCCGTATGTCCTTACTGCCGGTGATGTTGATCAGCACGCCGTGGGCGCCGGCGATGGACGTGTCCACCAGCAGCGGCGAGGAGATCGCTTTCTGGGCGGCGTCAACGGCCCGGTTCTCACCGGAGGCGATCCCGGTCCCCATGAAGGCCATTCCCATGCCCTTCATGATGGATTTCACGTCGGCGAAATCCAGGTTGATGAGTCCGGGCCGGGTGATGAGGTCCGAGATCCCCTGGACCGCCTGGCGCAGTATGTCGTCGGCCATGCGGAACGCGTCCTGGATGGACGTGTCCAGGTTCACCGTCTCCAGGAGCCTCTCGTTGGGGATGGAAATGACGGTGTCGACGGCGGATTTCAGCTCTTCGAGGCCCTCCTGGGCCTGCGTCATGCGGATCTTCCCTTCGAATCCGAAGGGAAGTGTCACGATGGCGATGGCCAGGATGTCCAGCTCCGAGGCCAGGTTGGCCAGCACCGGGGTCGCTCCCGTCCCGGTCCCGCCCCCCAGGCCGGCCGTGAGGAACACCATATCGGCCCCCTCGACCAGGTCGAGCAGTTTCTCGGTGTCCTCCATGGCGGCCTGCCGGCCGATGTCCGGCTGGCCGCCGGAACCCAGCCCCTTAGAGAGCTGGTTCCCGATCTGGAGCTTTATCCCGGCTTTGTTGGTGTTCAGGGCCTGGAGGTCCGTGTTAACGGCGATGAACTCCACTCCGGCGATCTGGGCATCGATCATGCGGTTGATGGCATTGCCACCTCCGCCTCCCAGGCCGATGACCTTGATCTTGGCCCCCTGCGTCTCATCCACCAGATGAAACTTGAGTTTGCTGTGAGACTCCTCACTCATGCTTTCCTCCTGATTTGTTTATGTTTCTTTCAGCCAATCTTTCATTTTGGACCAAAAGGTTTTCTTCTTGTCTTTGGATATGCCCTTGTTCTTCCACTGGCTGAAGCCGTACAGGATGAGCCCCACGGCCGTGGCGTAGTCCGGTGTGCTCACACGATCCACCAGGCCTCCGATGCCCGCGGGATCTCCCCGCCGGACCGGGAGGTCGAAAACACTCTCCGCCACCTCTTCCAGCCCGTCCAGCAGGGCCGTCCCGCCGGTGAACACGACCCCCGAGTTAAGGGACTTCTCGTAACCCATGCGTTTGATGTCGTTGTCCACCAGCCGGAAGATCTCCTCGGCCCGCGGCTGGATGATGTCCGCCAGCAGTTGACGCGACAGCACCCGGGCCTTCTTCCCCCGCCCCACCGAGGGGACCTCGATGGTCTCCTGGTCTTCTATCAGGGGAGCGGCCGCGCACCCGAATTTCTTCTTGATCTTCTCTGCATCCGGGATCGGGGTACGCAGCCCCACGGCGATGTCGTTGGTGAAGTTGTCGCCTCCGATGGGGATGACCGAGGTGTACCACAGGCTTCCCCGTTCGAAGATGGCCACCTCGGTGGTTCCCCCTCCGATATCGATCAGCCCCACGCCGAGCTCCATCTCGTCATGCGTCAGGATGGAGTGCGAGGTGGCGATCTGGCTGAGTACGATCTGTTCGATCTCGATCCCGGCCCGGGCGATGCAGGTTTTCAGGTTCTGCACCGAGGTTATGGCTCCGGTTACGATGTGCACGTTGACCTCGAGCTTGATGCCGCTCATGCCCAACGGGTCCTTGATGCCGTCCTGCTCGTCCACCACGAACTCCTGCGGGATGATGTGGATGATCTCGCGGTCGGGGGGGATGGAGACGGCCTTGGATTGGTCGATCACGCGTTTCACGTCTTCCCGGCTGATCTCGCGGTTTTTCCCAGATACGGCGATCACTCCCCGGCTGTTGAAGCTCTTGATGTGGGCCCCGGAGATGCCGATGAAGCCGGAATCGATCTCCACTCCGGCCATGAGCTCCGCCTCTTCCTGGGCCTTCTTGATGCCGTCCACGGTGGCTTCCAGGTTGACCACCACACCCTTGCGCAGGCCGCGGGATTCGGCAGTGCCGATCCCGATGATCTCAATCTTCCTGTCTTCCGTGATCTCCCCGATGATGCAGGTCACCGATTTGGTGCCGATGTCGATCCCTACGATGTATCCGTTCTTAGGCATATTCTATCTCCTTTCCGGAGCAGGACCCTGTCCCGGCATCCCGGCTTGGGGTTTGAGCACAACCCGGTCAACCAGGCTGAGGTCCACGTATTCCAGCGGGGGGCCGCTTTCCAGATAAGCGCGTTCCGCCAGGAAATTGTTCATCTTCTCTGTGAATTGGTCCCGCCCGAAAAACAGCCGGGCCGGGAAATCGGTCCTCTTGACCTTGATGTCCGTGAGGGAACCGACATCGACCACCTCGATCTTGGCCCGGTCTTTCGGGGTCAGCTCATCCAGGAACCTCCATGCCAGGGCCAGTTTTTCCTGCCTGTATGCCTGGAAATGGTTTCTGTCCGCGATGAGGGGTAGGTCCCATCCTGTGGGCTGGGCCGCCGGCGCCAGCTCCACGCCGTCCCGATCGATGAGCATCCAGGGTTCTGTATCCAGCAGCGCGGCGGGGACCCGTTCGTTGATCTCGATCCTGAGGGAGGATGGGAAATGCTTCCGGACGCGGACCGCCTTTATCCAGGGATGCGCTTCCAGTGCGCCGCGCAGCCGCTTGATGTCCAGCAGGAACAGGTTGCCTGCGACATGCCCTTCCAGCCAGCCGGCCGCCGCCGACCGCAGCCCCGGCTTGCGGCAGAGGATCTCGATGCGGTCGATGTTCAGGCGGTCCCAGCCCATCAGGAAGAGCAGCCCCTGCTGGACCCCCACGAAAAGCCCCGCGATCAGGATAAGGCAGAATCCGGCATGCCGCATCTTCACGCGGAATTTCTTCTGGATCCTGCGCGTCTTGACCTCGGCGTCACGGCGGCGGTATCTGGCCGGCTCGGACAGGAGCGGTTCGATACGGATCTTGAACGAGGGATAGAGGTTGACGGCCATGGCTCCTGTTACGCCTCCAATCTCCGTATGATGCCGGGGATGACCTGATAGATGCTCCCCGCGCCCATGATGATGATCATATCCCCCGGCCGGGCCAGCCCCGCCACCCGCTCGATCACACCCTCGAGCTCCTGTTCGAAGAACACGTCCTTGTGTCCGAACTTCTGGATCTCGGCGCAGAGGGCCTCACCGGTAACGCCCGGGACCGGCTGTTCTCCCGCCGGATAGATCTCGGTGGTGACCAGGATGTCCGCCTGGTTGAAGCTGGTGGCGAATTCGTCCATCAGGAGCGACATCCGGGAGTAGCGGTGGGGCTGGAACACGCCGACCACGCGGCGCTTCCACCCCTTTTTGGCCGCCTCCAGGGTGGCTCTGATCTCGGTGGGATGGTGCGCATAGTCCTCGATGATGAGGATGTCGTTCACCTCTTTCTTCAGCTCGAACCGCCGGCCGATGCCCGTGTAGATCTCCAAGCCCTCCAGTATGGTGGGGACCGGAATCTCCAGGTCCAGGCCCACGGCCAGGGCCGCCATGGCGTTGTAGATGCTGTGAACCCCCGGGACGTTCAGCTTGAGGGTCCCCAGCTCCTGTCCCAGGTGATGTACTGTCGAGGAACTGGAAAAGTGCTCGAACTCGGCGTCGGTGGCATAGATGTCCGCCTGGGTGGAGAACCCGTAGGTGATGATCTTGCGCTCCAGTTCGGGGATCAGGCTCTGGAGGTTGGCGTTGTCCAGGCAGAGCACGATGGGGCAGTAGAAGGGGACCTTGTTGGCGAAATTGACAAAGGTCTTTTTGATCTCATCGATCGTGTGGTATTGGTCCAGGTGTTCGTCATCCAGGTTGGTGAGCACCGCGATGTAGGGTGAGAGGTAGAGGAAAGAGCGGTCGCTCTCGTCCGCCTCCGCTACGATGTAATCGCCCTCACCCAGCTTGCCGTGCGCCCCGACCGTGTTGAGGCGTCCCCCCACGATGATGGTGGGATCCTTCCCCGCCGTCTCCAGCACCTGGGCGATCATGGACGTGGTGGAGGTTTTGCCGTGCGAGCCGGCCACCGCGATCCCGTCCTTGAGCCGCATGAGCTCCGCCAGCATCTCCGCCCGGGGGATGACGGGGATCTTGAGGCGGCGCGCCTCCTGGACCTCGATGTTGTCCTCCTTGATGGCGGAGGATATGACGACCACATCCGCTCCTTCCACCAGGCCGGACTTGTGACCGATGCTGATCTCCGCCCCCAGCCCGGTCAGCCGCCGCGTGGATTGATTCTCGGCCATGTCCGATCCCGAGATTCGGTAGCCCAGGTTCGCCAGCACCTCGGCGATGCCGTTCATGCCGGTTCCCCCGATCCCCACCATATGGATGTGTTTGAGTTTTCTGCTGGGCCTGTCCACGTCATCGCCTCCTCTGCATAAGATCCAGGCACAGGTCCGCGATCCTGTCCGTGACACCGGGGGGCGTCTGCATCCGGGAGAGGTTCCGCTCCATCCGGGTGATCTTGTCCATGCCCTGGATGAATGATCCGACTTCTCGCGCGAAGAGCTCCGGCGTGAACTCCGTTTCCGTGAACACCACCGCCCCCTCGATCTTTTCCAGTTCCCGCGCATTGAGCGCCTGGTGGTCATCGGTGGCGCGGGCGAAGGGCACCAGCAGGGAGGCCTTGCGGGACGCGATCAGTTCCGCTATAGTGGACGCCCCGGCACGGCCCACAACCAGGTCGGTTTCCCGGAAGAGAGCGGGCATATCGAAGAAATAGGCCTCCACGACCGCGTCCGCGAAGCCCGCCCGGCCGTAGCTGTCCGCCACCCAGGCCTGGTCTTTTTCGCCGGTCTGATGAAAGAAGCGCAGCCGGTCCTTCCACTCGTGAAGCAGGGG
>JAUXEH010000354.1 GCA_030620655.1 Candidatus Aminicenantota bacterium
AGCGGACTGCTGCTCTTCTCCAAGTACGACAACCTGGCGGCCGGGACCGGGATCGAAGGCGGCACACCCACCTTCCCGCAGCCTCCGGCCGGTGCCCAAGCGGCGGCACCCCAGATGCGCATGATGTTCATGATGGGCGGACGCCGCGGACAGCAGGAGGCGCCCCGGGCTCCCCCGCGGGATCCCCAACCCAAAAAGACTGAATCGCGGGACAGCTCCCTGTTCAAGAACGTCAGCGATAAATACCAGGAGATCACCGGGATAAAGAGCGCGCTCTCGGATAAACCCGTGGGCTCGATCCTGGAATACGCCTACTTCCAGTACGGAGTCCCCGCCTTCTCGGCCAACCTCTGGTCCCTCCGGCAGGCAGCCACGGGCAGGCCCCAGATGAAGATGCCCGCGGCCAAGCCGGCCGGGCAGGCCCAGGCGGCAGCGGCACCCGACCGTCAGGCCATGATGCGGCAGATGATGGCCCGCGGCGGCGGGGCCCCTCAGTCGGCCCAGGCCGCCGGAGGCGGCAACGACGACAAGTGGCTCGACTGGATCGACAAGAGCAACGACGGACAGGGCTTCGTAGCCTGGACAAAATACAACCATTCCCAATTGGGCGAGGTGGAGATCGGTGGGTTCCAGCCCTATCTCCGCGTCAATCCCCCGGCTGACCAGATCCCGGAACTAAGCGAGAAACACGCCCAATTTGCGCTCTACCTGGCCTCCCAGTTCGCGGAGATCACCATGGACGCACCCCAGGTAAAGAAGCTGTCCTCTCAGCTCTTCGAGATCAAGCTCACCCTGCACAACACAGGGGCCTTCCCCTATGCCACGGCCATGGGACAGAGGAGCAGTAACGTGACCCCCATCGTGCTGCAGATGAAGTTCGAGGACGACGAAGCCATGAAGCTCTTCGGCGGCCAGAAACGCGTCGACCTGCGGACCCTGGCACCGGGAGCCGAGAAGGAGCTCAAGTGGGTGATCATCTCACCACCCGGGAAAAAGATCGACGTGAGCCTGTGGGCCCGCAAAGGGGGCGGCAGGATGAAGACGCAGATCGTCCTCAAGTAGACGACGAAGATGGGAGAAAAAACCATGAGAATCCAAAGACATAAGAAAGCGATCAACGGAACGGGCCTGGCTTTGATGCTGATCATGAGCGCCTCACTGATCTGGGCCCAGGAATTCTTCCCCCGCAAATGGGACTCACGTAAGGTGAACCTGAGCTTCAACCACTACTATGACTGGGAAGAAATGGAACAGGCCCTGCGCACCCTGGAAAAGGCCTACCCGAAATTCCTGAAACTCAATACCGCCGGCAAATCCTACCAGGGCCGGGAGCTGTGGTACATGACCATCAACAATCCCGACACAGGGGACGAGTTGAGCAAGTGTGCCATGTACATTGACGCCAACATCCACGGCAACGAGGTCCAGGGCGGAGAGATCGGGCTCTACACCATCTGGTACCTGATGGAAAACTACAACTTCAACGACAGCATAAAACAGCTGGTGGACGAGCGGGTGTTCTACATCTTCCCGTCAGTCAACCCGGACGGGCGTGACCTCTGGCTGCACAAGGGAGGATCGGCACGCACGGGACAGGTCCCCCTGGACGATGACAACGACGGCCTGTATGACGAGGACGGTGCCGAAGACCTGGACGGGGACGGCGAGGTCGGCTCCATGTTCATCAAGGTGGAGCCCGGTAGGGGCACACACCGAATAGCCGATTCAGGAGACCGCCTGGTACCCATCCAGAAAAACGTCGAGGGCAAGCCCGATGAGGTCGGCGACTACAAGTATGTCGGTCCGGAAGGGTTGGACAACGACGGGGACGGCCGCTACAACGAAGACCAGGGCGGCGGGTATGACCCCAACCGGGACTGGGGAGCCTACTGGCAGCCCAAATACATCCAGCGCGGTGCCGGCGAGTACCCCTTCTACTGGCCTGAATCCCAGGCCACCCGTGACTTCTTCTACGCGCACCCCAACATCGCCGGCCTTCAGGCCTTTCACAACACCGGCGGCATGATGCTGCGCGGCCCCGGGGCCGAGCTCCACGGTGAATATCCTGCCTCCGATATGAGGGTCTATGACGAGATCGGCAATAAAGGCGAGAAAATCCTCCCGAATTATGATTACTTCATCATCTGGGACGACCTGTACCCGGTCTGGGGCGGTTTCATCGATTTCGGGCACGACATGATGGGCATATTCTCCTTTTCCAACGAGCTGTGGACGTCCCGCTCCGACCTGGACGGCGACGGCGAGATCACGCCGGAAGAAGATGATTTTTTCAACAAGTTTATCGACATGGATGCCACCTCCATCCCCATGCACGAGATCGACCATCCGGAACTGGGCAAGGTGATCATTGACCGGGACACCACCAAGCTGACCCGGCGGGTCCCGCCCTCGTGGCTCATCGAGGAGATGTGCCACCGCAACATGGCCTTCTGCCTGCTGCACGCCTATGAGATGCCACTCCCGATCATCAAGAAGGTGGAAAGCGAGAAGATCGACGGCAAGCTTCACCGAATCGTCGTGACCCTCTACAACGAGCGTCTCATGCCCACCATGTCCGCGGCGGCTGCCACCAACAAGGTGCAGCGTCCCGACATCCTGTCACTCGACGGCGGCGTCAAGGTCCTGGCCGCCGGCTCCAGCCAGAGCGCCGGTATCCCGGCGGGCATACCGGCCCGGTTCATGCGCTTCTTCCGGCGCGGCCGGGGCGGAGGAGGAGGTGATGTCACCTTTATCGACCAGAAAGACCTCAAGAACCTCAGGCTCTACAACGGCATACCCGGCAGGGGCGAGGTCGAGTATCACTTCCTGGTGGAGGGCAGCGGCACCGTGACCGTCAAGCTCGACTGCATCAAGGGAGGCACGCACTCCAAGAGTTTCACGCTGAAATAGAAGATAATAATTCGGGGGCCTATGGCACGACCCGGTCATGGGCCCCTGGTTCTTCCTGGATCAGGGAAAGAGGGGCTACTCGTAACGAAGGGTGTCCACGGGATTGGACAACGCTGCCTTCAGAGTCTGGGTGCTGATGGTGATAAAGGCGATGAGGAGCGCCGCCGCCGCAGCCAACAGGAATGTTCCCAGCGTAATATCGATCCGGTAGGCGAAGTTATCCAGCCACTGGCGCATGGCGAAATAGGCCACAGGCCAG
>JAUXEH010000360.1 GCA_030620655.1 Candidatus Aminicenantota bacterium
GATCCGGCCGTGAGATGCGGCTGCAGCCCGGGCTGTCCCGCATCGTCGAAGGCCACCGAGTACCACCGTGCCACCTGCTCATCGGCCAGGTTGGGGTCGGTGGTTATGACCTGGCCGCTGATCGGTAGAAGGAACATAAAAAGGAGCAGCACGGAGCGAATACCCGACCTTAGTGCCCTGTGCCTGTGAGTACTCCTGCGTTCACTTCTGTTCCTTGTTCTCTCCATCATCGATCCTGTGCCCTGATACTCTATCAGAGAGGGAAGCTCTTCTCAAGCCAACTCTGCAGAGAGATCAGGCGTCCCCCAGAGGTGAAAAAGCTCCCTTGGTGATAGGCTTAGAACCTCAGGGTCAGGAATAGGTTGAAGGTCAGTCCCATGTAAAGGATGTTGTTCTCGAAGATCTCGCCCTCCACCACGTCGAACTCCTTGTACCAGATGTTCTTGCGGTCATAGGCATTGAAAACCGTGGCCCCGAGGATGGATTGGCTGCCCGCGACCCGGAATTTGTAGCTGGCGGAGAGGTCGAGGCGGTGGTAGGGAGGGAGCCGAGCCCCGTTTTTCGTCCCCAACACCACGCGCTCAATAGTACGTAGGCCGCCCAGTATCTCCTCTTCCTCCACTCCGATCGGCTCTGTGTAGGGCCGGCCGGTTGAATAGATCCAGGTCCCGGAAAAGGTCCAGTTGCGGAAGTCGTAGCTGTTGACCAGCTTGAATTCGTGTGTCTGGTCATGCAGAGCCGGGAAGGGATCGTCCTCGAGGTCTGGGAAAGTGTACTCCACCTTGCTCAGGGTGTATCCGATCCAGCCGGTGTAGCGGCCGTATTTTTTCTGCAGCAGGAATTCCAGCCCCCGGGCCTCTCCTGTTCCCGTATAAAAGTACTGATCGTAATCGATGCCCTCCTGCGTGGGCGTAAAACGCAGGGCGAATTCCGAGAGGCCGCTGAGATCCTTGTAAAAGGCTTCGATGTCGAACAGGAAGCCCTGGGTCTCGTAGCTGATCCCCACGATGTAGTGTGTGGCCTTGCCGTAGGGAATGGTGTCTCCATCGGAGAGTACCCAGAATTCCCGGTTGCCCTGCTGGACATCCTCCCGGGTGATGTTGTTGATGATCTGGGAATACCGGCCCCACGCACCCTTGAGCTGGATCTGGTCGGTCAAGCTCAGACTCATGGCCAGACGAGGTTCGGTAAAGGTATCGCCCGTCATGTCAAAATAGGTGTAGCGAAGACCCGGCGTCAGGGTGAAGCGCCCGAGGATGGCCCAGCGGTCCTGAATATAGCCGGAGTACTGGGTCCCCGTGTCCTCCCGGTTGAGGATGCTCATGAAACGGCGGGGCGCGGCCAGGTTCCCTTCGCCCTCTTCATCCGCCGTGAGCTCTTCCACATCATAACTGTAGATGACCTTGTTCCTGGTGGCCTGGAGCCCGAATTCCATCTGGTTGGATGTGTGGAGGCGGAGTGAGTTGTCCCAGCGGAAGGTGATGTCATCCAGGTTGTTGTCCTCGACGGTCCCTCGCGAAAAACCTCGATTCCGGAGAAATTCAGGCGGTTCCCAGTCAGGATCCTCCGAGGTGAATTCCAGCTCGCTGTTGCGCCTCATGTCTACCTGATTGAGATAATTGGAATACCCTAACAGGATATGGCTCTGGAATGTTTCATTCCACCTCCGCGTCCAGTTGGCACTGACCCCGGTATTGCCCCACTTCCGGAGGTCTGAGACATCGATGCTGCCCGAGACTTGGACTCCCGTTTCCGCGAACCTGTCGGCAGCGAAGGAAGGGAAAGCCTGTTCTCGAGAGTTGTCCATGTTGTCCAGGCCGTTATAGAAACTGATAAACGTCAAGTCCTTGGTACTGGGGCGGAAGGTCAATTTTGCGTTGATATCGTAGAAATAGGATTCGGGACGTATTTCTCCCATCATTTTGCCCATGCCTCCCCCCCTGAAGGTGCCCCGGCTGGTGTTGTTATCGGTAACCAAGCCCAGTATGCTGTCATAGAGGGGGGTCTGGAAGGAGCGCCGGCCGGCCAGCACGAACGATCCCTTGTCGAACAGGGGGACTTCCACCAGTCCGTTGAGGCTGAGCAGGCTCAGCCCACCGCTGCCGTGAATCCCCTGGCCGGAGCCGGGCTTTCCGGTCAGCTCCATGATGCTGGAGAGCCGGCCGCCGTACTTCGCCTCGTACCCTCCCTTGCTGAGGCGGACCTCCTGCACCGCTTCCATGTTGAAGGCACTGAAATACCCGAACAGGTGATCCACGTGATAGATAGTGAAACCGTCGTACATGATAAGGTTCTGGTCCGGTGTCCCCCCTCTGATATAGAGGCCGGAGGAAGATTCCTGACTACCGCTGATACCGGGCAGAAGCTGGAAGGCCCGGAATATGTCCTTTTCCCCCAGGCTGGGGAGGGTCTCTATCTGGCTGGGAGTTATGGTGACCTCGCTGACCTTATCGGAAGTTGTCAACAGCGGCCTCTCGGCCGTGACGGTGGTTTCGTGTGATTCCGGAGAGATTTCCAGTGTAAAATCGACTACAACGGTCTTGTCCGCCTGGACCAGGACGGTCCTGGTCTGCTCCCTGAAGCCGTCCAGGGACGCCACCAGGGTGATCATTCCCTGCCTGATATTATTGAACGTGTAGGTGCCTTGGGCATCTGTAGTCGCACGGTTGAGGGTGTAGGCGATGGAGACGGACACTCCCGGCAGGGGAGTGCCGTCCTCCAGCCCCACTCGTCCGGTGAGGCGGCCGGTCTGAGCGTGGAGTGCGAGGGCCGAGCACAGGGGCAGTAATGCGATCAGAAAAAGAAAACGTTTTGTCATGCTGCCGGCCTGGTCAGAAGGCCTGACCTAAACATGGATGCCCTTGATCTCACTTGCGGGTGTCCTCGGGAACCCTGCGGAAACGCTGGAGGCGGGAGTCAAGCCTGGGATTCCGGCTTCGCATAAAACTGCGCCTTTGCCCCATTCGATCCCGGCCCATTTCTTTCAAGGCTTCCTTCTGTTCCGGGGTCAGCACGGCTTCGATCTCGTCCCGCAGCTGCATACGATCGATCATCAGATCCAGCTTGCTTTCCGAGTTCTTCAGCAGCAAAGCCTTGAGTTGATGGTAGTCCAGGTTTTCTCTGTCCATCATGAGTTTCTTCTGCTCCAGC
>JAUXEH010000439.1 GCA_030620655.1 Candidatus Aminicenantota bacterium
CATGTCAAGACGGCCCAGGATTTCCTGGAAGGCCTGGAGGCCGCTGGCATCGTTAGCAAGCGGGAGGCGGCAGAAAAGAAGCGGCCCTACTTCCGGTTCTCGCTTAAGGAGCGGAAGATCAACGTTTTCGTCGATCTGGATTCCCTCTATGACTCAGAGCATGAGTCCGCGCGCTGGAATTGGCGGATCCGGGAGCGCCGGGATTCCGGAGCGCTGTTCAAGGAAGGGCGGGACAACCGCATCTCCTCGGTCCATGTCTATACAGGGAAGGGCCGGTCCCGCGTCGAAAGGCGGCTCAGCCTGACAGAGTGTCAGGGCCGCTTCCTGTTCCATCTGCCCTTCCCGACGGAAGACGTCTTGAGTGTCTCGGAGATAGCCACTAAGGCCGGAGTCTTACAGGACTGCCTTCCGGAGATCGGTGACCTCATCGACATGCTCCAGTCGCACGGAGTGATAGTGGTTGAAAAAACAGAAGGCTAAGTCAGACTTCCTTCGCTCAGGAGCCGTCCGTATCCGTACGGGCCGCGATCAGGCGTTCGATGATCCCCCGAAACTGCCGCATCAGTGTCTGCCGGTTGCGGGGCGGGACCGCCGTCTTGTGGGCGAGGGCCATGTCCAGGGCCGGCAGCACGGTTATGAATTGACCGTAGGCGCCGCTGGCCGTGTAGCCGCCTTCGTAGGGACCGATGGCATTGGGCCCGTCCCAGACCCACCACATGCAGCCGTAGCCGAAATCCCCCTTACGGTAGGGTTCAGGGTTCATGTTCTCGACCCGTGTCTTGACCCGGATTATCTTCTTGATCCAGTACTCGGGGACCACCTGGCGCCCGTGCCACTGCCCGCGCCGCAGCATCAGGTAGCCGATCCGGGCCATGTCGCGGGTGGAAAGCCAGATGTGGTAGGCCGGGTAATGGGACCGCGTGAGGTTGCCCGACTTGCGCTGGGCCAGGCGATCGAAGTCCTGCATGCTGAGGGGCACGGCCAGGTCGCGTTCCAGGGCGTCGTAGATGGTCTGGTGGGTCAGCTTCTCGAAGATGTATCCGGCACAGTTGAAATCCCAGTTGTTGTAGAGGAAGTACCTGCCCGGTTCCTGTGATCCCCGGGGCGGGGCCGAGGCCGTGCTGTCTCCGCCGTTGGAGGCGGCGTGATAGATACCGGAGCGGGCCGTGATCAGGTGGTCGATGGTGGCCTTCTTCTCCACGGGCAGCAGCCCGTCGATGTCCGTGATCCCCAACTGTTCGAGGGTCGTGTTGAGGCGGATGGTCCCGTCCGCCACGTATTTCCCGTACAGGATGGAGAGGATACTCTTGCGGACCGAGGCCAGATAGCTCAGCTGCTTGAGGTCGCCGTACTCGTAGAGGACCCTTCCGCCGACCACGACCAAAAGCCCAGTAGTGTCGAGGGTCTTCACGTACTCGGTCACCTGGTCCAGGCCAGCCTGGGAATATCCCACCGAAGCGGGGTCTTCGATCCTCTGCCAGATGTCGCCCGGGTACACAAAATCCGTGCCTGCCGCCTCCGTTTTCTCCTGGACCGCTTGGGGCGCACCCGTGCACAGCAGCAGGAGCAAAAAGGCCGCGAACAGGGCCGTGGATCTTCGCGTTGTCGCATGGATGCGGGACAGGATGTGTTGAGATTTCGGTGTGTCCATATTCAGATTCCTCCTTGTCAGGACCGGAGATAGGATGCACCGTTTACGTCCAGGATGCATCCCGTCATGAAGTCTGTGCCTTCCGAGGCCAGGAAAACGACCGCCCGGGCCACTTCCTCGGGCGTGGCCACTCGGTTCAGGGGACTCTGGCCGCGGATGGCGTCTCCTTCCGGGCCGGCCAGGGCTTCCTCGGCCATGTCCGTCTTGACCCAACCTGGTGCGACGGCATAGACGAAGATGTTGTGGGGCGCCAGCGCCTTGGCCAGGGACTGGCTCATGGCGTTCTGGCCCGCCTTGCTCGCCCCATAGGGCGGGGCCTCCGGCTCTCCCCGGAAGGCGCCGCGTGAGGTCACGTTCACGATCCTGCCGCCGCCTATATCCATCATGTGGCGTGCGACGCAGTAGGCCGCATGGGCGG
>JAUXEH010000435.1 GCA_030620655.1 Candidatus Aminicenantota bacterium
GCCACTGTATTAAGCGAAATCGGTGCCAAGTCCCAAAAAGGGTGTAAGTTGAAGAAAAATAAAGAATTAGAATGAAATTGGGGATTACCTGCGTATCCGCAATATGTTCAATTATTGAACACTAAGTGACAAAAAATTGTGATTTAGGCTATCGCTTGAGGGTATTATTGTTCATACGTGTCATGGCGAGCCTCCGTGTCATGGCGAGGAGCGCAGCGACGAAGCCATCTCATGGGATTGCTTCACTACGTTCGCAATGACGGAGCTTGCGTCACTGTGACGGCTTGCGTTCAATGCCGTATTTTTTGAGCTTGTTGTAGAGTGTCGTCCTCGAAATCCCGAGTATCTTGGCCGACTTCTGCAGGTTGTGGCCGGTCACATCCAGCAGGTACAGGATGTAATCCCTCTCCAGGTCGTCGAGGGTGGTCAGCTGGTCCCGCCCCAGGAAGGGGAGGTGGGTCTTGGACGCGAACCGCTCCTGAAGCTCCTCGGGCAGGTCCTCGATGTCGATGAAGTCCTTCATGCACAGCATGGAGGCCCGCTCCAGCACGTTCTCGAGCTCGCGGATGTTGCCCGGCCACTCGTACTTGAGGAACAGCTTCTGCACCCGCCGCGACACACCCCGGATCAGCTTCTCGAACTTTCCGTTGAAGATCTCCAGGAAGTATCCCACCAGCAGCGGGATGTCCTCGGGCTTCTCCCGCAGGGGAGGGAGGTGGATCTCCACCTTGTTGAGCCGGTGGAAGAGGTCCTCCCGGAAGGAGCCGTTGCGCACGGACTCCCGGAGGTCCCGGTTGGTGGAGGCGATGATGCGCACGTTGGCCTTCCGAGTCTCGGTGGTCCCCAGGGGCCGGTACTCGTGGGTCTCGAGCACGCGCAGTAGCTTGGCCTGGAAGGCGTGGGGGATGTCGCCGATCTCGTCCAGGAGGATGATGCCCTCGTCGGCCTGGGCGAACAGGCCCTTTTTGTCCTTGTCCGCGCCCGTGAACGCTCCCTTGGCATACCCGAAGAGCTCCGACTCGATCAGGCTGTCCGGGATGGACACACAGTCGCAGATCACGAGCGTCCGGTTCTGGGTGCGGCTCATGGCGTGGATGGCCTGGGCGATCATGTCCTTGCCGGTGCCGGTCTCGCCTGTTATCAGGATCGTTGAGAAATACTGGGCGATCTTTTCGATCAGGGAGAAGATCTCAAGCATGTAGGGGTTCTTGCCCACGATCCCCTGGAAGAAGTACTTCTTGGCCAGGCGGCGCTCGAGCTGGAAGGTCTCCTGGCGGAGCCTTTTTCTTTCGCTGACCTTTTTGATGAGGTTGAGGATGGTGGGGGGCCTGACGGGCTTGGCCAGGTATTCGGTCAGGCCGTGGTTGATGAGCTCCATGACCGTGAGATCCCCGAGTGGGGAGCCGGTGAAGACGACCTCCACGTTGGCGTCCAGGTGCTTGAGGCCGTGGAGCAGGTCCATGGCCTTGTCCTGGTCGGTGTCGTAGTCGAAGAAGACGATGTGGGTGTCGTTGACCTGGATGTGGCCCAGGATGGCGCCGATTTTGGGTGTGTCGATGGTGTCGATGCGTGAGACCAGCATCGACGCTTGGATGATCCCGGACAGAGTGGGATTTTCCTCGACGATCAGTACGTTCATAGAATGCGCATCCTTTTGCGTAGCTATAATATCAGAAAAAAGGGGACAGGTGCAATAAAACGAAAAGGGGGACTGTCCCTTTTTTTGATGTTATAATAGCCAAAAAGCGGAGGCCCGGATGAAAGAGTATCGCTTGCTGATAAACGGGAAATGGGAAGACGGCGCCCAGGTGCGCGAGATCAAGTCCCCCTTTGACGGCGCCGTGGTGGCCAAGGTGCACTTTGCCGGGCGGGCCCAGGTGGAGCAGGCCATATCCGATGCCCAGGCCGCCTTTGCCAGGACGCGGAAGCTGTCGAGCTATGAGCGGGCCGCAGCCCTCGAGAAGGTATCGTCCGAGATAAGCCGCCGCAGCAAGGAGATCGCCGAGTCCATCGTGCTCTCCTCCGGCAAGCCCCTCAAGTACGCCAAAGGCGAGGTCTCTCGCGGGGCCATCACCTTCAAGATCGCAGCCGAGGAGGCCAAGCGCATCTATGGGGAGACGATCCCCC
>JAUXEH010000050.1 GCA_030620655.1 Candidatus Aminicenantota bacterium
GGCCGGCGGCTGCCCTCGGAGCAGGCTGAAAAACGCTCGGCTCTGGACCCGCTCCAGGATCTCCAGGCCGTGATCCATGCGCTGCACCGCCTGCTCCTCCACCTCGGAAATGGAGGAGCCTGGCAGGATGTCGTGGAACTGGCAGAAGAGCAGGTCCTCCAGGGGCGTGTCCAGCTCGGCCCGGGGATATTCCATGGCACCGGAGAGCAAGGCATGCGCCGCCGACTTTTCCGTGGTCAGGAAAAGATTCTCCAGCCGGCGGTGCCGGTGTTTGACCAGCGACATCGTGGTGTAGCAGCCCACGGCCCAGGGGTTGAGGTCCCGGTCGAACCTGGGAATCCGGTCCACTTTTGAGTGCAGTTCCGCAAAATATTCCTCTGGGGTCCCGTGCCGGATGTGCCACCCGGTCTCTTCGGAAATCAGCGCCCTGATCTCCTCCAGGTCCTTCCGGGAGGGCCCGCCGCCGTGGTCACCGATCCCCCAAAGCAGGATGCCCGATTCGGCTGTGGGGTTGTTCTTCAGCCAGTCCCGGACCTTGCGCGCGGCCGTGCCCGGCTCCGAGTTGTAGTGCTCGGGGGCCCGGTGGGCCAGGATCCGCGAGCCGTCGTAGCCCTCCCAGATAAAGTCCTTGGCCGGAAGCTCGAAATCTTTGGGGTCGGGCCGGCAGAACAGGTAGGAGTCGTAGCCTGATTTCTTGAGGATCTGGACCAGACCCCGGGTATGGCCGAAGGGATCGAGGTTTACCGCCGTGCGCGGCTCAACACCGAATTTCTCTAGGAAATATCGCTTGCCCACCAGGACCTGGCGGACGAAGGACTCGCCTCCCGGCAGGTTGCAGTCCGGCTGTATGTACCAGCCGCCCATGATGTGCCACCGGCCCTGCCCCACCAGTCTCTGGATGCGGCGGAACAGGGAGGGCTCATACTGCTCCACCCACTGGTAAAGGACGGCCTCGTTGTGACAGAAGACGAACTCCTCGAACTCCTCACAGAACCGGGCGGCCGTGCGAAAGGTGGTGAGCGTCTCAGCTAGGCCTTCCTGCCACATCCACAGCCAGACCGGGTCGAGGTGCGCATTGCAGATCAGGAACAGGTTGCGTCCGGACATTCCTCACTCCAGGCTAATATATCGCAATCGCATGCAAAGGGCAAAAAAGAGGTAATTGGGGACAGGCCCCAATATCTTTTTTAGGGCCTGTCCCCTTTTAAACGAGGAGGTCCACATGGAGGTCGCCGTCCGGGTAGGCCAGCTCGACATGGTCCTCCCCAGTATGGAGAACAGGGGCATCGCTGTCGACCGAAAGCGGCCCTTCATGTCCCTTTCTGCGGATCGTGATCTCGAGCGAGCCCCCGCGCAGGGGAAAGGAGGCCTGGATCCGGTCCAGGCCGGGCAGCAGGCGCGGCCGCAGCCGCAGCCGGTCGTGCTCCGGCCGGATCCCCATGACATGCGACACGAGCAGCATCAGCATCTCGGCCCAGGTCCAGGGTGTGAGTCCTATCTGCGCGAAGGGAGGAGCATGGGGCTCCCCGTAGAACTCAAACCAGGTGCCGGAGCATGAGCCGGGCATCGTATCCAGCCAGTGCAGGATCCGCCAGACCCGATCATAGCGGCCGGCTTCCGCGTAGGCGCGGGCCACGAACAGGGAGGGGAACGGCCAGGGGCCCCAGGCATCGGGCTCGGAACTGCAGTGATAGCGGCCGTATCCACCTCCTTCCCAGGCCTGGTTCCAGAGCATTTCCAGCCCCTCCAGTGTATCGACGGCCAGGCTGGAGCCGGCATCGATGACACCGAACGCAAAAGGAAGGGCGGCCGTGGTGTCGGGTTCGATAAAATGATCCCCGGGTGTGGCCAGGGGCGTGTCTGCGGGGAGCCCTGCCTCTGGGAGGGCCCGGATCTTCTCGCATATTTCTCCCTGCAAACCTCGTCGCTTGAGGATCCGTCCCCGCTCCACAAAACCATACTCGGGGTCCTCGAAAACGGCCCGGTGAAGGCGTTCGGATTCCCGGGTCCAGCGGCCCGCCTGGGACTCCCGCCCCAGGAGACGGGCCAGGCCGGCGGCGGATTCGAGGCCCAGGCTCACGAACATCTGGCAGGCCAGCTCCATACCGGGTCCGATGCCGTGGATGCGGTGCCGTTCCCAGTATTCGCGTACATTGGCCAGCAGGCCGGAGGCCGGGTGCCGGAAAAGATCCTGCAGCGGGAATTCCGCCAGGGCCTCCACCTTGCCCCAGTGATCCCGCACGATCCCCGGATCCCCGGTCCAGCGCGTGTACTGGTCCAAGGCATAGAGCAGCTCGCCGTTCTGGTCCAGCTCCACCTCGTCGGGATGGCGCTGCTCGCTGGAATCAATGGTATCCCCCTTGTCGGTAACGAATTCCCGCAGCAGGCGCCTGAGCAGGGTGCCGGCTTTCTCGTGCTGGCCGGAGAGGACGAGCCCCACCGCGATCCAGGCGTGGTCGCGGACCCATTCGCGGTTGTACTGCCAGATGCTGGCGTCAGCCCGGCCGGCGGCAGAGACCACGGCAGGAAGCTGGAAACGGGCCGCATCGAAATACCTGTCCAGGATCGGGGAATCGAAATGGGCCCGGGCCGTATGGGCCCAATAGGCCCGTGCATCCGGATGGATGGGAACCTCTTCCGCAAGACGGAACGAAACACTCTGCCGGTCAGAGGAGGTGTGGTACAGGATGTATGTCGATGCACACGCTCCGGGCTCCAGCTCCAGTTTCCGGGCGGCGGTCATCTTCCCCAAGCCGGTCTCCAGGCTGATACTCTCGTGCTGCCCGCTGCGGTTGTTGAGCGTCACCACTCGGGCCAGGACAGGCTCTTCCGGGTCCGGGCAGAAGAACTCCTCGGCTACATCAATGCCGCCGGCCCGCCACTTCACCACGGCCGCAGGCAGCCCCCGGCGCAGGGACCAGGCCGCATCCATGTCCCTGCCCGAGGGAACGATCTCTGCCCCCCGTACCCGGATCCGGACCGTGGTGGCCTCCAGTCCGGCCTCGGGATCGAAAGACAGGGCCTCCCGCTTCTTGCCCAACCGCTCCGGGTCCATCACCAGCAGCCCAACCGGCGTGCCTTCGCCGGAAGGTGCGAACTGGACAGCCGCCTGCATCCGGCCGTTGCCCAGGAAAAAATATGAGACATCCCTGAGAAGGGTCCGGACGTCCGGATGCCCTATCCGGGGGTTGTCATCATATACATGTTCTTCCGCATCAATCATGACATCATCTATCCTGAATAATTCATAAAAAATGTCTATATTTCACATAATACATGTAATATCAAGCGTTTACATGAGTTTTTTCTGGGAGCACACAAATAATTTTGTTCTCCCATGGTTATATTCTATTATAAACGACATTCTTCCCTCTCCAAGCAAGCCGATTTCACCATATCTGGGGCGTTGCGGCGGGTACGCGGTGGACGACCACAGCTTCACCCACCCCGCCTACCATCTACGGCAAACTCGACTCGTGAATTATCCAGGGTTATATCAGAAAACGTCAAAAATATGAACTCGAGCGGTGACTGCAAGTAGTTCTTGACAGTCTCCCCCTGAATGTACTACATTTTGTGGGAGGTTGTGTGAACGTCACACAATATGGGTGGTATGGTAGAGAGAGGTTTACCTCTATACATCCACAATATTCCTGAACAAGTTGCTTGAGTAAGATCTGGACGAAGAAGACATGGCTCAGCCGGACAAGGAACAGATGAAAACGGGAAACACTCCCGTGGTCCTCATCGTCGATGCCGATCGCGCGTTTCTTGAAAAACTCCAAGAGAGCCTGCAGGAATCCTTTTCCGTACACGCTGCGACCAGCGGGATCGAGGCGATCCACCTCATCAAAACCCTTCCCCAGATCGATGTCCTCATCGTAAACGAAAAATTGCCCCGAATGAAGGGGAGCGAACTCTTTCGCTTTATCCATGAGATGTTCCGCAATTCGGACGCGTTGATAAAAATCCTGATCACCCAAAAGCCCTCTAAAGGGTCAGCCATCGACCTGAACGGATACGGCCGCATCGACTGCTGCTGCGCGAAGCCTGTGGAGCCTGATGCGATGCGCAGGAAGATCCGCTATCTCCTCGCGCAGAAGTCCCGGGAGAAAAGGACCTCCATGCGGATCACCCCAAACGATTCCTCGGATATCCGGATCGACGCCGGCAACTGCAGCGAGGCCGAAATCGTCAACATAAGCGAGAACGGGCTGTTCCTGAAGACCATGTCCTTCTATCCCGAAGGCTCCTCCCTTCCCCTGAAGATAATCCTGCCCGATGGAAAACAATACACCGTCAGCGGACGGATCGTTCGCCAGGACATCGACCAGGGCGGCATCGGCATCGAGTTCCAGGACATCGACGATCAGGGGCGGCACTCGATCCTACAGTTCCTGTCCGAATACGTCACGCTCCGGGATCTGCACGAGCTGAAGCTTCGCTATCCCTTCCTGAAGACCGATAAGATGGTCCTCTTCTCCGATCCTGAGATGATCGAGTCGCTCCTGGGCCAGGCCATGCGGCTGGGATTAGAGATCGTGGCGATCCCGGCTCAATCGAGGATTCCCGAGATCCTCGGTCTGGCCGAGATCCGTCCCCACTCGGCCTGCGTTCTTGCCGGTGAGAACCTGAATATCAAATTCAAGACCTCGGACCTTCTCTTTGTCTCCTTCCAGATCGGCTACGCAACCTACAACTTCGAGACCATGGTCTCCAAGATCGCACCGGATGGGAAATCTCTCAGGTGCCTCTATCCGCGGGTCATGTTTTATTCGGAGAAACGCGCCTCCCCGCGCATCCAGCCCCGCGGCGAATTATCCGTCGAGATCACCCTGCCTCAGCCTTTTGAGGGCGCCCTGAGGGGGAAGATCATAGATATAAGTCGAGAAGGCGTGGCATTCACCGCCCAATCCCGCAGCCCGGCCCTGCTCGCGGGAACCCCGCTTCCCTCTCTGAAGATCCTGGAGGAAGACCAGCTCCTCTGGGAGGAAAGGGGGGAAGTCCGCTACGTGACCCGGTTGGGAGAACAGGCAGATGCCGGATTGCGATACGGCATCCAGTTCGGGATCGGGCGCATGAGCATCCAGGCCTCCCGGGCTCCGGAGATCGGTGTATCGTTTCCGCGCGGCAACGGTCCCAGCACCCAGAGAGCCCGACCAGACCTCCGGGAGACGAGGGACCCGAGCGCGGCCCTGCTCTCCCCACCCGATGTCATCCATCTGGAGAACCAACAGGGGGAAGAGATCGTCGGCCTCCTCAACACGTCCCTTCCCCTGGATGGGGGTCCGGTTCCGGTGGTCCTCATCCCCCCGGCCTTCGGCAAGACCAAGGAAACCCTTTTCGGCCTGGCTCTGACGATCACCCAGAATTTCAGTAACGCAGGCAAACCCGTGGCCGTTTTCCGCTATGACGGCATCCGGAGGAAAGGCGAGAGTCATAAGGATCCGGATGCCTCGGAACCACCCTACGAGATGGTCAAAGCCACTCTCACCCAGGGTGCGGAAGACATCAAGGCCGTGCTGGACTGGCTCCAGCTCAATCCCCGGCTCCATGCCAGCCAGGTCATCCTGGTGACGTTCTCACTCTCAGCCCTGGAAGCCAGGATCGCCCTGCGGGACGAGGCCTGCCGCCGCAGGGTGGACTACTGGATCTCCTGCCTGGGCACGCTCGAATTCCGGAACCTGATGAACCGGGTCAACTGCGGGCTGGACCTTCTGGAGCAGTATCAGATCGGGATCGACCTGGGGATCATCCCGATCCTGGGGAACCTGATCAACATGGTGCCCTATGCCGCCGATGTCGTCGCCAACCGGGTCTCGACCATCGATCAGGCACGGGATGACATGCGCCATCTCGACCTTCCGATCACCTGGATCTATGGAAAATATGACAGCTGGATAACACCCGATCTGATCCGGGACGTGATGAGCATCCAGGCCGATGCGCCGCGCGAAGTCATTGCCGTGCCCGTGGGACACAACGCCCGCACTTCGGAGGAAGCCCTCAGGATGTTCGGCCTGATCACGTCTCTGGTCCATCGATTCGTGCACAAGGAAATGATCAAGGCCGCCCTCCCCGCCAAGTCGGACCTCGAGATCATGCGCCGGTCCGAGAAAGACCGGCTGCCGCCGCGCAAGCTCAACAACAGGCAGACATACTGGCGGAGGTATTTGATCGGCGAGGAGAACCTGCTCGGATTCGATGTCATGGCGCGCTCCGACGACTACAACCAGCTGCTGGACGACCAGATCAAGGCCCTGGACCTTGCTTCAGGGGACCGGCTGCTCGATCTGGGAGGGGGGACGGGCAATGTCATCGCACAACTCCTGCAGAATGGGGGGCCTGTCCCGGTCCATATCACGATCGCCGACCTGATCCCGGAGGCCTTGAAACAGGCGCGCGAGAAGCTGGCCGACCGGCTCGATCCGGGAAGGCTCGACCTGCTCTGCCTGGATATCGAGCTCAACCGCTTCCTCCCGATACGAAGATATCTGCCGGGGGAAATCGGTAATTTCGTCGAGTTATCCGACAAAATCGATAACCTGGACCATAAGAGTGCGATGAAGATCAATAAAGAAAACACGCCCCGCCTCCACAGGATCCTGCGGGGGGAACTCATCACCGCGGAGCTGGACAGCTGGCTGAAAACCCGGCACGAACCTCCCGAATACAACCTCATAATCGATTTCAACCGGGCCGCCCGGTATGTACGAGGGATTCAAGCGCAGAAACCCTCCTTCCGGAAGCTGGGATTCCCCGGCAGCCTGGAAACCAATCTCAGCCTCCCGCTTCGCCCGGGCCGCTACAACAAGATCCTCATGAGCCTGGTGCTCTCCTATATATTCAATCCCCAGGAAACACTCCGGGAACTGAGACGGATCATCGCTCCCGGAGGCCGGCTCGTCCTCTCGAGCATGCGGCCCGACACCGATGCCTCCGGGCCTTTCACCCGGCTTCTGGATAAGATCGATGCCATGCCGGCTGAAGCGCTGCCCCCTCAATGGCCGAAGGCGCTCCTGCTCGACTCCATCCGATCGTTCCTCAACGATGCCCAGGCCCTGGTCGACCTGGAAGAGGCGGGTACGTTCGACTTCTTCGATCCGGAAAAGCTCGGCGGCCTCCTGGAAGACTCCGGATGGCTCTGGGTCCAGTCCATCCCGACATTCGGGGACCCGCCGCAGGGCTATGTCGTCATCGCCGAGCCGAGGGAAACCCATGACTGATCCCGCCCCGAGCTTCGAGGAACGGCTGTACACGGAGTATGACCTGAAAGGCAGGATCAAGCTCATCATCATCCTGAGCGCGATCCTTTATGTCTCCTTTATGGGCCTGGACGCGATCTATGCGTCTGAATACATTCAGATGTTCCTCATCATCCGGCTGGTGGTGCTGGCCGCGCACATCGCCTTATTCGTATGGGTCACCCGCATCGACAGGAGCCGCAACTACGTGAACGCTGCGATCGCCCTTGCCATCTTCGATGTGGCCGGGATCGCGGTCATGATCCATTTGCTGGGGGGATTCGCGAGCACCTATGTTCAAGGCCTGTACATCATCGTCATCGGCCTGGTCGTGGCCGTCCCGCTGACGTTTCGGGACACGATCCTTCTCTACATCATGATCTGGATGAGCTATACCGTTCCCAGCTTCTTCCAGATACCGGATGGCGGATGGCGGGACGTGATCAACAATCTTTTCTTCCTGACGGCCATCATCATCATCGGCGCGATCGGGTCCTTCATCTTCGACAATATCCGGCGCAGGGAGCTCCGCAGCCGTATCCAGCTGGAAGAGATGACGGCGATGCTTCAGGAGACGAACAAGAAGCTCAAGACGCTGGATGAACTCAAAACCCAATTCTTCGCCAACGTCAATCACGAGCTCCGAACTCCCCTAACGCTTATACTGGCGCCCCTTAAATCGATCCAGGAAGGCCGGATGGGCAAGACGTCCCCCGCCCTGAAGGACACCCTGGATACCATGCAGCGCAACGGCTACAAGCTGCTCAAGCTCATCAACAACCTCCTCGACCTGACCAAGTTCGAGGAAGGGAGGATGAGGCTGAAGATCCAGGCCGTGAACATCACGGAGTTCGCGGGCGACATACTCCAATCCGTGAAGCCCATGGCCGACCAGAAAAAAATAAAGCTGTTCTACCAGCACCCCCCCCACGATGTGAGCCTGTCGATCGACCCGGACCAGTTCGAAAAGGTCCTGCTCAACCTCCTCTCTAACGCACTGAAATTCACCCCCGAAAAAGGAAAAGTCACGGTCTATATCGAGGACACGGACAAGGCTGTATCCCTGGCCGTGGAGGATACGGGCATCGGGATCCCCGCCGATATGCTCGAGACCATCTTTGACCGGTTCTCCCAGGTGGACGGCTCCGCCTCCAGATCCCATGAGGGCACAGGGATCGGGCTTTCCCTGGCCCGGGAGATCGTCACCCTGCACGGCGGGACGATCCGAGCCGAGAGCAGGCTCGAAAAGGGGACCCGCATCAGCGTGGAAATGAGGAAGGGCGAGGCTCATTTCGCACCCGACGTCCTGGATCGGCGCTTCAAAGACCAGCCGGTTGGCCTCAATCGGCGGTCCTCCGACACGGAGGAACCCAAGGTGCAGGATATCGTGACGGATTACCGCCGCCTCCAACTGGTGGACCTAGAGCAGGTGGAGGTGGATGACGGTCCCGATGACAAAACCGAGACCCATGACGTGCTGCTGCTCGTCATCGACGACAACCCGGAGGTCCTCAAGCTGATGAAGCTGCTGCTGGCCGATGAGTTCGACCTCCTGCTGACCACCTCGGCGGAAGAAGGCTTGACCATCCTCAAGGAGAGGCAGCCGGATCTGGTGCTGTGTGATGTTATGATGCCCGGCATGGACGGCCACACCTTCGCCCGGAAGGTGAAGGACACCGAGTCCTTGAAACACATCCCGATCATCCTGGTCACCGCCCGCTCCGGGGCAGAAATGCTGATGGAAGGGATCCAGGCGGGGGCGGACGACTACATATCCAAGCCGTTCGACTCCGTGGAGCTCAAGGCCCGCATACGGTCCCTGCTGCGGATGCGGGATGTCGAATCGGAACTGGCTTTGGCCAACCGCAATCTCAAGATGCGGACCTCCGACCTCGTGGAGCAGCAGCATTCCCTCTACCTGTCCACGGTCAAATCCCTGGCTTCCGCCATCGATGCCAAGGACGAATACACCCGGCATCACTCGGCCCGGGTGACGGAATTCACCTTGAAGATCGCCAGGAACATGGGGCGCAGCGAGAAAGAGCTCGAGGACCTCGAGCTGGCAGCGCTGCTCCACGACATCGGGAAGATCGCCGTTCCGGAGTCCATACTGAACAAACCCGGAAAGCTCTCGGACGAGGAGTTCGCCAGAATAAAGGAACACCCTGGAAGAGGGCAGGACATCTTGAAGCCCGTGATCGAGCTCAGGGAGGTCGGCAATGTCGTCCGGTCCCACCACGAGAAATACGACGGAGGTGGATACCCGGACGGGCTGAAGGGGAAAGAGATCCCCCTGGGGAGCCGGATCATGGCCATCGCGGATGCCTATGATTCCATCACTTCGGAGCGACCCTACCGCAACGCCACCTCTCATCGCCGGGCCGTGAAGGAGATCATCAACTGCTCGGGAACCCAGTTCGATCCCGAGGTGGTCGAGCATTTCCTGGAGGTCTGCGGATCTTTTCTGCCGGAAGAAGACCGGGAAACGCCGTCTGAGACATGAATTCCACAAACTAAATATATTTAATGTCGGCATCTTTTACCCTCCGGGCGCGCCGGGGTTAGGCTGGATCGGGCTCACCACATCGGCCGATATACGATTTTTTCGATCTATGTTACAATGCTCCTCTTATCCTGAAATCCAGTCTGTCAGGGAGGTCACATGACACAAAGCAGAGGTAATGGATTCTCGCGCCGCAAGTTCCTCAAAGCCTCCGGGGCGGCCAGTGCCGTGCTGGGGAGCGCCGGGTTGGGTTTCTTCGGGTACGAAGCCGGGAAGGATCCCCGCACCTATCGCGGGTGGGAGAACTGGGAGGGTGTCAACCAGGATTTCAACCGCAGGAAATACCAAGTGGACAAGCCCACGTACATCAAGGTCGGGGAGACAAGCCGCGTGGACGCGCGCTCTGAGGTCATCTTCTACCGTCGGGGGCTGTTCCGGCGGCAGTGGAAAGAGGGGACCGGGATCGAAGGATTGGACCCCTACCTGCAGGAGTACTACCGCAGGTACCCAGAGCACCTGGAGCTGGACCTCTACAGCCAGAACGAGCTCATGCCCAAGCTGATGTCGGACACCCGGAAATACCGCAAGCAGTTCCGGCTGGCCGAAGCCTGGTCCAATGCCATGGGTGCCGTGGGCCCGCGCCGCATCACCCAGCCGCCGGAGAAATCCGACTTTCAGCTCGACCGCAGGACCGGCCGACCGGTCGAGGCGGTGAAGTTCAAGGACTCCGCCATGACCTCGAAACTCATCAAGAAGATCGCCCATGAGCTGGGCTCGACCCTGGTGGGCATCGCCCGCCTGAATCCAGACTGGGTCTACAGGCACACCAGCATAGGACGCGGCTTCAAGTCGGATGAGCCCATCGAGGTCCCCAAACACTGGCAGTTCGCGATCGTGGTGGGCACGCCCATGTCCTGGGATCCCCTGTACGCCAACCCCACCTACGGAACATCCAACGACGCCTATGCCCGCTCCCGGATCATCGGATTCCGCCTGGCCTCCTTCATAAAGCAGCTGGGCTACGGCGCACGACCCCACACACCCGGGACCGACTATGACCTCATGGTCCCGCCCATCCTGGTGGATGCCGGAATCGGCGAGCAGGGCCGGCCCTCCATTGTGATCACCCCCGAACTCGGCTGCAATTTCCGGCCGGCCGTGGTCACGACCAACCTGCCTCTCAAACCGGATAAACCCATCGATTTCGGGGTGCAGGATTTCTGCAAACACTGCAAGATCTGCGCCGAGAACTGCCCCAGCGGCGCCATCACCTACGGTGATCCTGTGGAAGAGAGGGGCTATCTGCGCTTCAAGGTGGACACGGCCAAGTGCCTGAACTTCTGGAACTCCACGCTGGGAAGCATGGGCTGCCGGCTGTGCGTGGCGGTGTGCCCCTACACGCGCAAGGCCAACTGGATCCACAAGGCAGCCCTGAAGGTGACGGCCGACGATCCCACCGGTTTGACAGCGAAAGGCCTGACCTTGTTGCAGAAAAAGTTCTATCCCGGGCCCGAGCCCCAGAAATACTACATGCCGTCCCTGGGCGGCGAGAATGCTTCCTACCGCGAGCCGCCGTGGTGGCTGCGCAGCGAAGACTTCATCGAGTGAGAGGAGCGGATCATGTCATTTTTCATCAGCGGTTTTTTTTGGTTCCTCGAGGGTGTTTTCGCCTGTCTGGCGGTGATAGGCCTCAAGCTGTGGGCCGAGGACCGGGGCATACCCATGCCCTTCTGGAAGTGGATCCTGACGGGGCTCTGGGTCGTGTTCCTGGGATTCACGATCGCCTTTGTGGGCACCAGCCTGGGCGAGAACGAGGTGGCGGCCGCCCGGCTGGGGGGGATCCTGTTCGGCCTGACCAGCCTCGTCTCGGGGATCGGGCTCTGGCGGATCCTGCGCTCGGGCCGCAAAGCGACAGGATAGCGACCCGTTCAGTCCCGATGCCCGGCAGGGCCTATGAAGCGGATAAACCGCACTGAAGAGCCGGAGCGGGTCCGGGTGTGGTTGGAATCACACTTGAGGCCTATGGCCTTGATCCGGGGCACCCGGTCCTTCCCGAACAGGAGCTTATAGTCGTCCCGGACATTGCGGCGGATGACCTTCCATTCCCCTGCTCCCTCGCTTCCCGAGCCGATCGCGATGTACCGGACCTGCCCGAAGGTGGCGGCCCGGCCGGTCTCACCGGTTTTCAGAGTAGAATCCCACACATAGCCGATGGTGTGGGGAGGCGTGAGAGACAGGAACCCGCCTTTGTCGAAGAGCAAAAACAGCCGGAAGGCGGCATCGTCCTGGTGCCGGTTCGTGACATCGGCGCCGGGCGGAACCTCTTCCACCCGGATGCTGAATTCGATCTCGGGAAACTCAACCGGGTCGATGTCGGGGCGGAGTTCCCTCCCGATGGTGGTCGAACTGGAAGCACTCCGCATGTACAGCACACCGCCTTCGATAAAAAACGGCTCGGCACTCCCCTTCTGCTCTTCCCAATCGTTCCGCCGCATCCAATCGAGTGCGGGCATCTTATCTTGGGGGAAGCTGACGAGTTCACGGACATGGGGCTCACGGCCCTGCCGAGTGTGTGCTGCGGAGTCGAGGGAAGCGTGGGAACCGAGGGCCAGGCCGAGGATGAACAGCAGGATAATCACGGATATTCCCCACAAAATCGTCGAAATTCGGGTCCTGTGCATCACCTTCAACCCTTCCGGTACTCGAGCCCGGTCTTGCGGCGCACCCTGCGCAGGGCCATGTTTGCGAAATAGCGGGCCTTTTCCGCACCCTCCCCCAGGGTTTTTTCGACCTCAGCGCGCTGCCCGGCGAGTTCGCGCCTCTTTTCCCGGAAGGGCTTGAAGTAGCTGTTTATTTTCTCGAAGACCATGTCTTTGACCGTCGCATA
>JAUXEH010000350.1 GCA_030620655.1 Candidatus Aminicenantota bacterium
GAAGATTTTACGGGAAAGGTTGAGCCTGGGCCATTATTCATTCATTTATACACGTGAATTCGCACGATGGTTGCCGGGGAAAGCAAGAAAATGAAGAACCGGGAGAACAGGAAGGAGGGCGGCACCGGAGTCTCGAGGCCGGAACCGCCCTCTCCTGGATTTAGCGGAAGCGGAAGGTCATCTGCGGGATGTCGTCCTTGATCTTGGGGACGATGACGCCTCCCAGGTTCTGCTTCTGCAGCATGGCGTTGAACGCGGGAAGATCGGTCTCGAGAATCGCTGCGAAGTGGGCCTTCTGCTCGGCCAGCCGCTCGTGGAGCAGGGCATGCACCTCGAGCTGCTGGGCCGTGGGCGCGAAGTCGACGTTCTCACCCACGTTGCCGGCCAGGACGGACAGCTTGCTGTACAGCTTGTGGGGATAGCGGAAGGACTTGGTGTCTCCCTCGGCGATGGTATGCTGGAAGAGCTCGTCCTCCACGGACCGGAGCTTTTTGTCGAAGGCGTCGATGGCGTTGATCATGTCGCGGGCCTCTCCTCCTTCTTCGAGGACATCCTTCAGGTCGTAGCACTGCTTGCGCATCCACTCGAGCTGGCTGATCATGTCGGACGCGGTGTTGATGTCGCTGCGGATGGCGAGCTGCAGCAGTTCCGTGGCCTTGATGTCGGTCAAGGTGCCCACTGAGCGCGGATCCTTGATGACATCCAGGGTCTGCGTGTATTCCCGGTCCCCGACTTTGAGGGTCACGGTGTAGTCTCCTGGGGAAGCCGTGAATCCCGAGAAGCCTCCGAAGGTTCCCCAACTTATGATGGGATACCAGCCCTGGCGCTCCCACTGGAAGTGAAAGCGTTTTTCTTCCACGACCGTGGGATTGCCCGGAGGCTTGGTGCGCAGCTTGGCCTGGCGGGCGGGGTAATGGCGCAGGCTCCAGGTGGCGCGGTTGATGCCCTTGTTCCGGGTCCCGCGCACGATGTTCACCACCTCCCCCTGGGCATCACGGATGGTGATGCTCACCGGGCCTTTGGGGACCTCTTTGAGGTAGTAGTTGATATTGGCCCGGGCCATGGCGCGGGGCCCGCCCGCGATGCTGTGCATGCGGTAGGTCGGGCGCGGCACGAAGAGGTGGGCGTCCGAGGCCAGCACCTCGTCGGTCAGCTGCTGGAGTGGGGTGATGTCATCCATGATCCAGAATCCGCGGCCGTAGGTGCCTAGAACCAGATCGTTAAAGTGTTCCTGCACCACCATGTGATGGACCGGGGCGTGGGGCAGGTTGTTCTGCAGCGGCAGCCATTTCCTGCCATCGTTGAAAGAGACATAGATTGCGTTCTCGGTCCCCAGATAGAGCAGCCCCTTGCGCACCGGATCTTCGTGCACCCAGTGGCAGTAGCTGAACACGCTCCGAGGGATGGTCGCGCTCAGCGACGTCCAGGTCCGGCCGTAGTCTGCGGTCTTATAAACGTAGGGATCGCGGCCGTTCATCTGGTGGAAGTCGACCGTCATGTAGGCAGTGCCGGCATCGTAGCGTGAGGGCTCGATGTTGCTCACGGTCCCCCAAACGGGAAGGTTCGGGATGTTTCCGGTGACATTGCTCCAGTTTTGGCCGCCGTCGCGGGTGACATGGACGAGGCCGTCGTTGCTGCCGGCCCAGATCAGGCCTTCCTCGAGGGGAGATTCGGCCAGAGCAAAGACGACACACCCCATCTCCACAGCCAGGTTGTCCCGCGTCATACCCCCGGAGGGCCCCAGCTTGGTCGGGTCGTTGGTGGTGAGATCGGGGCTTATGACCTTCCAGCTGCGGCCGGCATCCGTGGTTACATGCACGTACTGGCTGCCCACATATACCTTGTTGTGGTCGTGCGGTGAGATGTGGATGGGGAAGGTCCAGTTAAAGCGGTATTTGAGGGCGGTACCGTGGGATCCGTACAGAGATTCGGGCCAGACCTGCACGGTGTTGATGTGGCCCGTGGAGTAGTCGGCCCGCTGGAGCGTGGCGTTGTAGCTCCCGCCCCACACGATGTTGGGATCCACGGGATCGGGCACGATGAATCCGCACTCCCCGCCGGCCGTGGCTTCCCACAGGGAGCTGGAGGGTGAAAATCCCCTACTGCCTCCCCCGCCGGTCATGGGGCCCTTGTAGGCGCTCCCGTCCTGGCGTCCGCCGTAGACATAGTAGGGGATCTGGTTGTCCACGGCCACGTGATACATCTGCGCTATGGGCAGGTTGACGCGCTGCCAGGTCCTGCCGCGGTTGCGGGTGAAGATGATCCCGAAGTCGTCCGAGATCATCATGCGGTCCGGGTCCATGGGATCGGCCCACATGTCGTGGCAGTCCCCGCTCCAGGGCACGGTCTCGCTGGTGTAGCCCCCGTCCTTGGTGCGGCTCTGGCTGTTGGCCGCGAAATAGACCTCGTCTTCGTCGGCAGGGTTCACCATGACACGCGACGCATAATGCGGCCGCTCGTTGAGCAGACGGTTGTAGCTGACC
This sequence comes from Candidatus Aminicenantota bacterium, assembly GCA_030620655.1. GTDB lineage: Bacteria > Acidobacteriota > Aminicenantia > Aminicenantales > Aminicenantaceae > JAUXEH01. The sequence continues at coordinate 2,484 of JAUXEH010000350.1, forward strand.
AGGCGCCAGGAATCTCCGCCGTTGTCCGAACGCCACAGCACGCCGCGGTTGGGGTGGCCGGTTTCCATCAGCGCATAAACGACCTGGGGATTGCTCTGCGCGATGGCGATGCCCACCTTCCCGACCGGAGGCTTGGGCAGCCCGTTGGTCAGCCGCTCCCAGGTGTCACCGCCGTCCTTGGACCGCCAGACGCCGCCCATGGGGCCGCCGCTTTCCCGGCCATAGGTGTGTATGACGAGCGGCCAGGTGCCGGCGAACAGGATGCGCGGGTTGCCGGGATCCATGGCGATCTCGAAGACACCCGTGTTCTCATCCAGGAACAGGACCTGCTCCCAGGTCTGGCCGCCGTCTTTGGTGCGGAATACACCCCGCTCCTTCTGGGGGCCGTAGCAGTGCCCCAGGGCGGCCACGAACACGATGTCGGGATCGCGGGGATCGATGACGACACGGCCGATGCGGCCGGTCTTGTCCAGCCCCATGTGCTGCCAGGTCTTCCCGGCGTCCGTGGATTTATATACCCCATTCCCGATCGAGACGTTGGAGCGGATAAACGCCTCTCCGGTCCCGACCCACACCACATTGTAGTCCGACGGCGCAATGGCCATGGCGCCAATGGACTGCGCCTCCTGGTCGTCGAAGATCGGCTGCCAGCGCACGCCCCCGTCCGTGGTCTTGAAGATGCCGCCCGACGATGCCCCGATGTAGTAGACCAGGGGATTGCCCGGCTCTCCCATGACTGC
>JAUXEH010000056.1 GCA_030620655.1 Candidatus Aminicenantota bacterium
CCGGTGGACTCCCTCATCATCTATGTCGCGCTGACCCTGGTAACCCTGAGCTACATGTATTTCGAAGTCTTCGCCATCGCCCATCACCCCGAATCGGAACGGCTGGCTTTCTTGGGGAGAGCCCTTTCGGATAGCCTGTGCGCGGGGATGTCGGCCGCCGCCGTCAACCAGCACTTCCACATCGCCTGGTGGCTGCACATCCTGCTGGTCTACGGGTTCATCGTTTATGTCCCCCACTCCAAATACTTTCACATGATCGCCGGGTCCTTCAACCTGCTCGTCAATCGTGATACGCCCATGGGCGAGCTGCCGGCCCTGGACATCGAGAACTCCGAAGTGTTCGGCATAGAGAAAGGCCTGGATTACACCTGGAAAGACCTGCTCGATTCCTTTGCCTGCATGGAGTGCGGCCGCTGCCAGGATGCCTGCCCGGCTTTTGCCAGCGACAAGCCGCTCTCGCCGAAGATGATCATATTCAACCTGAAAAATCACCTGCTGCAAGATGGTGCCAAATACAAAAGTCGGGACCGCGAATCCCTGAAGTCTTTGATGGACGGGGTCTTTACCCCGGACGAGATCTGGGCCTGCACCACCTGCGGTGCCTGCATGCACGTCTGCCCGGTGGAGATCGAGCACATCCCCAAGATCGTGGGGCTGCGGCGGGGTCAGGTGCTGATGGAGAGCAAGTTCCCGGGAGAGCTGAATGCCTTCTTCCGGAACATGGAGACCAACTCCAATCCCTGGGGGATCGGGTTCTCGGACCGGGCTGCCTGGGCAGAAGGCCTGGACGTCAAGCTGATGAGCGAGTCGCCTCAGGCCGGCTATCTCTTCTGGGTGGGATGTGCCGGCTCGTTCGATGAGGAAGGAAAGAAGATCTCACAGGCCCTGGTGTCCGTCCTGCATAAGGCCCGGATCGACTTCGCCATCCTGGGGGCCGAAGAGAAATGCTGCGGGGATTCGGCTCGCCGCCTGGGCAACGAATACCTCTACCAGATGCAGGCGGCGGAGAACATCCTGGCCTTCCACAACTATGGTGTCCAGCGCATCATCACGATCTGCCCGCACGGCTACAACACGTTTAAAAACGAGTATCCTGCCCTCCTGCCGCTTCTGCCTGACCTGCCATCCGAGGCGAAGGAGTCCTTCGGCCGCATAGAGATCCTCCACCACACACAGCTCATCGCCGAACTCCTGCGCGAAGGAAAAATCCATCTGAACTCGGGTAGGGACCTGTCCCTGACCTATCACGACTCCTGCTACCTGGGGCGGCACAACGGAATCATCAAAGAACCCCGGGAGATCCTGTCCCGGGTGGACGGCGCCAGGTTCAAGGAACTCCCCCAGTGCAGGGAACACAGCTTCTGCTGCGGGGCCGGCGGCGGGCTGATGTGGACGGAAGAGTCCCTGGGGCAGCGGATCAATCACATGCGCACAGCGGAGGTCATCTCAACCTCCCCCGACCTGGTCGTTACCTCCTGTCCCTTCTGCCAGACCATGCTTGTGGACGGCCTTAAGGATAAGGAGCAGGCCCACATCAAGGTAAAAGATATCGCCCAGTTGGTGGCGGAATCCCTGGCCGATTAAGAGCGGAACCGGGATCCTTCAGGAAAGGATGTCCTGAAATGCGGAGACGGCGCTGTCCACGTCCTCGTCGCCGATATCCTTGTTGGTCACGAAGCGGATCCCTTGGGGCACGGGAAGGGCCAGCACCCTGCGTACCTTGAGCGCTTCCAGGAATTCCGGGGCGGTAAGCCGGGGATGTTCGAAACCGAAGATGATGATGTCCGTCTCCACTTCCGCTGGATCGAGCTGGATCCCGGGAAGCTGAGAGATGCTGCGAGCCAACCGCTGGGCCCTGGCGTGATCCTCGGCGAGCCGGTCCACCATTGCGTTCAAGGCTATCAGGCCGGCCGCGGCCAGCACCCCGACCTGGCGCATCCCGCCCCCTAGGGCTTTCCGGACCCGGCGGCCGTGTGCGATGAAGTCTTTCGGCCCCACCAGCATCGATCCCACCGGGGCGGACAATCCCTTGGAGAGGCAGAACATCACCGAGTCGGCCGCATCGGCATACTGCTGCACCGGCACCCCCGAAGCCACACTGGCGTTGAACATACGCGCCCCATCCAGGTGGACACGGATCCCGAATCGGTCCGCCAGCTCGCGTATGGCGACCAGGTTTTCCAAAGGAACCACAGCGCCGCCCCAGTTGTTATGGGTGTTCTCCACACAGATAAGCGAGGTGCGGGGCAGATGGACGGAGCCCGGCTTGATGTTCCGCTCGACTTCCTCCGGATCCATGGCTCCGCGCTGCGACGGCAGCGGCCTCGGATTGACCCGGGAAATGAATGTCATGTGCGTGGATTCCATGTTGTATATGTGGGAGCGGGCTTCGACGATCACCTCATCCAGTTCCTGGGTCCAGGACTTTACCGCCACCGCGTTCCCCATGGTCCCGGAAGGCATGTAAAGACTGGCTTCCTTCCCCAGTTTGTCGGCTGCCAGACGCTCCAGCTCCTGGACGGTGGGGTCGTCACCCAGGACATCATCACCCACCACGGCTTCAGCCATGGCCCGGCGCATCTCCGGTGTGGGGCGCGTCACCGTGTCGCTGCGAAAATCAGAATATCGCTCCATGTTCATTATTATCTCCTCTTGTAGTTGCCAGGTCATTATATGCCAAACTCCCTCCCCTATCAATCCTCCGGAATCCTCCACACGCCTTATATTTTTGGGGGGAAGATTACCGGCTCTCACATATCTCACTTGGGGGCGGCATATACCAAGTATGGGAGTTGACAGGGCGGGACTCGATAGCCGGCCGTATTCAGTCCGAGCGCATGGGGAGGTGGGAGGGTCTTCCGCTCGGACTGAATCAGCCGGTTATAAAACATCCTCAACTCCTTCATACATATAGAAGGCATGGTAACCCTTTCCCGGTTTACTTGGTTATTAATCTATGGTATAGATATGTATGGTAAGATCAAAAAACAAAAACGGGTTATGATGACATAGATTATGCCGAAAAAGCTGTACCGCCTGCTGCTAATTTCCCTGCTTCTCCTGAATGCCTTCTTTTTGACCTCCGTGGTTTCCTTCCAGGTGACCAAAAGCGGCGAGGTGGCCTCTGTCCCGGATCTTTCGGGAAAAACCTTTGACAGCGCCCGCACAGAGCTGCAGGACCAGAAGCTCATCCTGGTCAGGAGCGGGGTCGAACTGCACACTCGGTACGAAAAAGGCCAGATCATCGCACAGACACCGGCACCGGATGTAAAACTGCCGCTCTACAGCGAAGTCAAGGTGGTTGTCAGCGCGGGAAAAGAAAAGGTCACGGCGCCGGATTTCATCGGCCGTTCCCTGCAGGCCATCCTGCCGACGCTCAGCCAGTCCGGGCTGCGGGCAGGGACCGTCACGCACGTGCATTCCCAGCGCTATTCCGCGGGCCGTATATTCGGGCAGTACCCCCTCCCCGACCTCGAGGTCCCCATCCAGACCCAGATCAATTTCCTGGTCAGTGAAGGGGAAGAGGAACCGCAGTACCTCATGCCCGACCTCTTGGGCAAAAGGCTCGCCCAGGTGCGCCTCCGGCTGGAAGAGATGGGCTTCCGCCTGGGACCGGTACGCCGGCGCTATTACCGGGGATACGAACCCGGGATCATCATCGACCAGACCCCCCGGCAGGGAGCGACCATTAAAAAGAGGAACACCATCATCCTGGAGGTCACGAAGTAATGGCTCAGATCGCTCCTTCCATTCTGTCGGCGGATTTCACGAGGATCGCGGAGGCAGTGCAGTGGGTGGAACAAGCGGGTGCGGATATCATCCACGTGGACATCATGGACGGCCATTTCGTCCCCAACCTGACGTTCGGCCCTCAGCTGGTAGCCGCCCTGAGAAATGCGACCTCTCTTCCCATCGACGTCCATCTCATGGTGGAAAACCCGCGGGACTTCGTCCCGAGCTTTCAGGAGGCAGGGGCCGACTGGATCTCTATCCACATCGAAGCGACCGCCCATCTGCACAAGGATATTACCCACATCAAGGAATTGGGGTGCAAGGCGGGGCTGGCTTTGAATCCGGCCACGCCCATCCATCTCATGAACGAGATAATCCGCGAGCTGGACTTCATCCTGCTCATGACGGTGAACCCGGGCTGGGGGGGACAAAAACTGATCCCCTCGACGCTCCCCAAGATCTCCCAGCTCAAGAGCTGGATCAGAGGACAAAAACTCGACATCCCTATCGAGGTGGACGGCGGAATCAAATTCGACAACATGCAGGATCTCATCCGGAACGGTGCCGACGTCCTGGTCATGGGATCTGGGATCTTCAAAAGTCCGGATCCCAAGGCGGAGATAGTAAGGATCAGGCAGGAAATGGATAGATTGAAGGATGTTTCATGAAGTGCCTGGTCACCGGAGCCGCCGGATTCATCGGCTCCCATCTCTGTCTTAGGCTCCTGCAGGACGGTTTCTCGGTCAGGGCGGTGGACTGCTTCACCGACTACTATGCCCGTGAACTCAAAGAGGCTAACCTCGCTCCGCTGCTGGGGAAGAAAGGATTCACATTCATCCCCGAAGACCTCAACCACATCGACCTGCCGGGACTGCTGGATGGGATCGACGGCGTGTTCCACCTAGCCGCCCAGGCAGGCGTGCGTGCCAGTTGGGGAAAGAGTTTTTCGGTCTACACGCAGAATAACATCGAGGCCACGCAGCGGCTGCTGGAAGCAGCCAAAGGGACCGATATCCGTAAATTCGTGTACGCTTCCTCCTCTTCCGTCTACGGGGCCTGCCCGGAACTCCCCATGCGGGAAACCAGCCCCACGCGGCCCTTTTCTCCCTACGGGGTGAGCAAACTGGCGGCCGAGCACCTGTGCCAGCTTTACTCCACCAATTATGGTGTTCCGACCGTGTCCCTGCGGTTCTTCACGGTTTACGGTCCCGGGCAGAGGCCGGACATGGCCTTTAATAAGTTTTTCCGAGCGATCCGCCTCGGCAGCCCCATCACCGTGTTCGGAGACGGGCTGCAGACCCGGGATTTTACCTACATCGACGACATCGTGGACGCCAACCTGGCGGCCCTGACCCGGGGCCGTACGGGGGAGGTCTACAACGTGGGCGGCGGCCATCGGCGGGCCCTCAAAGAACTCTTTCCCCTCTTCGAGGAAATCTCCGGACAAAAGGTCCGGGTCCAATGGGAGAAGACCCAGAAAGGCGACGTCCCCCACACCTCCGCCGACATCGAAAAAGCCGCCCGTGATCTCGCATACGCGCCCCGCACCCCGCTGGAAGCGGGGCTGAAAAAGGAGTGGGATTGGGTAAAAAACGTGTATGCCTGAGGCGGGAGCCCCCTCCCGGCAGGCAAAGGATATTAGTTAGAATGAGAAAACCTGGAATATTCGCCCTGAGCCTCATCCTGATCCTGGCGGCGGGCACGGGATGCGGGAAAAAAAGTGTGGAGATCGATCCAAACGCAACCTCGGATCAAGAACTCTTCGAGCTGGGCGAACAGAACATCGACAAAAACCCGGAAAAAGGACGGCTATACCTTCGCCAGGTGATCGATTCCTTCCCGCGCAGCTTCTACGCCCAGAGGGCCAAACTGGCTATCGCCGATTCGTATTTCAAGCAGAGAGATCAAGGCAGCATGATCATCGCCGCCTCGGAATACCGCGAGTTCATCTCTCTCTTTCCCTACAGCCCCTCGGCGGCTTACGCCCAATACCAGATCGCCATGTCCTTTTTCAAAAAAGTCTTGAAACCCGGTAGAGACCAGTCGAAGACAGAGCAGGCCCTGCTCGAGTTCAGGCAGGTGATCAACAAGTATCCTCTCAGCGAAGAGGCCGAGCAGGCCCGGGAAAAAGTGCGGGATTGTGAGGAGCGATTGGCGCAGCATTCCTTCACCATCGCGTATCACTACTACAAGCGGCGGGCCTACAAGGCGGCGGTCAGCCGGCTCACGGAGATCCTGACGGAGTATCCCAACTTTTCCGATATGGATAGGGCGTACTACATCCTGGCGGAATCCTACTACAGAGGCTTGATGATAGACCAGAGCGTCCCATATTTCCAGAAACTCATCTCGGACTATCCCAAGAGCCAGTATGCCGCCCTGGCGGTAAAAAGGATGGCGGAGATAGAAAAAAACCCCATAAAAAAGGATTAGGAGAGTATATTCATGATAAAATGGACTGTTGTAATGAGCCTCACGATTCTGTTCCTAGCCTGGTCGGCACCAGCAAACGCCCAAAGCGAAACCGGCCTGATCCAGGATATCCGGATAACGGCGACCGCCGGATTCGAGTATTTCCAGCGGACGATAGCTTGGGACGAATCCGATGAGACCACAAAACTCAAATCCTCACTTTTCATGTTCCGTCCCGCCCTGCAGTTCAACCAGCGGATCTCCCTGATTGGGATCGTCGGCTACTCGCTTTCCGACCACGGCAGCGTGTTCTGCCGGGACCTGCCCATCTCGATAGAACTCGACGCGGGCAACACCGGAGGCTGGCTTTTCGGAGGAGAACTGGCAGCCATGCTGGTGGAAAGCGGCGATTTTGAGATTGGAGTACGGGGAGAATACGTCTATTATAACGGAAAGGAGCAGATCTTCGAGATCCCCGGACTGGCGGTGGATGGTGAAACGATCACACAACCGAAATGGCAGCGAGCCCATGCGGGGCTGCAGTTCACCTATGTCCGGTATGCGTATTTTTTCCCCTACCTGCGTGTCGCCTATGACAATCTCTGGGGACGGCTGGCCGTTCAGCAGGATATCCTGGACCTCACCGGTTCGCAGGAGAGGACCTTCAAGTCCCTTGGGAAATTCAACGCGGCGCTGGGCCTGGATTACGAACCCCTCGACCGCTGGATCATCAAGGGAGAACTCTCCATCCTTCCCAACTCCAGCTTGGTGGATTGGGGCATGATGGCGAGCCTGTCCTACGCGTTCTAGCCCGATATCTTGAGGAGGTAAACGAACATGAAAGCGAAACACAGGTTGGTACTGTTCATAGCATTCCTTTTCACAGTCTTTAGTTTGCAGGCGCTGACGCAGCAGACCGGACCGGATCAGGAACGTATCCGGCGCAGCACGGATCGCGGCCGTCCCGAATATGCCCCCCATCCCGAAACAGGCATGGAAGCGGGCGCAAACAGTGGGTACGCCGCCGATCACATCCTGGTCAAATTCAATCCCCTGCTCACGACCCAGCATGTCGATTCCATTGTCCGGGCCTACGGAAGCCGGACTTCCCAGATGATCCCGGTCGTGGGCCTGTATCGCGTGGGCATCCCCGAGGGATCCACCGTGGTGGAGATGCTGGAGGTGTGGAGCCAGAACTATTTCGTGGAATACGCTAAACCGGATTACATCGCACGCATCGCGGTCACCCCCAACGATCTTTTCTTCTCGGACCAGTACGCGCTCTCCAACACCGGCCAGATACTCATCCCGGGAAGCCCCGGAGGAACCCCCAACGCCGATATCAGCGCCGCTACGGCCTGGGAGGAGACCAAGGGGGACGAGGACATCCTCATCGCGGTCATCGACACCGGGGTGGATCTCCTCCACCCGGATCTCGTAAACAAGATCGCCTCCTCGGGCAAGGACTTCGTCAACGGAGATGATGATGCCACAGACGACCACTGGCACGGGACGGCCGTGGCCGGGATCGCGGCCGCCGAGTCCAACAACGGGATCGGCATCGCCGGCGTGGCCTGGAACTGCATGATCCTGCCCGTAAAGGTAATGGATGAAAACGGTGATGGGTTCTACGCCGACGTGATCGAGGGCATTATCTGGGCCGTGGACAACGGCGCCCATGTCATAAACCTCAGCATTGGTGGAAGCATCGATGACCCTGACCTGGAGGCCGCGGTCGTGTATGCGTACCAGAACGGTGCTGTCGTCGTCGCCTCCAGCGGGAACGACGGTTCCTCCGTGTCCTATCCCGCCGCGTATGACGGTTACGTGCTGGCCGTGGCCTCGACGGACATGGACGACATGAGGCCTCCTTCGTCCAATTTCGGGCCGGAGGTCGACGTGGCCGCTCCGGGAGAGCTGATCAGAACCACCTATCCGACATGGGACACTCCCGCCGGGTTCTATCCTTATATTCTGGCCAGTGGCACCTCATTCGCGACCCCTCATGTGACAGGAATGGCCGCCCTGATCATGAGCATCAAGCCCTGGATGGAGGTGTCCGACCTCATGAAGGTCATCCGCTACACGGCCGACGATGTCAACGCCGACGAGTACCCCGGGCCGGATGATTATATCGGCTACGGCCGCATCAACCTGGATACGGCGCTGGTGCCGATCCCGATCAAGAAATAAAATCGAATACAGCCCTATGGGCAAGACATGCTGAAGTCCCTACTCATCAAGAACCTGGCCACCATCGAAGAGGTGGAGCTGGGGCTGGAATCCGGCTTTACGGTCCTGACCGGTGAGACCGGGGCCGGCAAATCCATCCTCATAGAGAGCATCCGGCTGGCCCTGGGAGACAAAGGCTCCGTCGATGTCATCCGCACTGGTGCCAGCGCGACTTCGATCGAAGCTGTATTCGAAGGGGTGAACACGCCAGAAGAGGAGAGCAACGAGATCTATGTCCAGCGCCGGATCACGGAGAAGGGACCCGGCCGGGGATACATCGACGGGACGCTGGTCCCGCTCAAGAACCTCCGCGCGCTGGGGGATTCGCTGGTCGACATCTACGGGCAGAACGACCATGTGTTCCTGCGCAAGGCCGAGAACCAGATGGACTACCTGGATCAATATGCCGGGGCCCTGGACCTGCGCCAACAGGTCGCCCGGGCCGCGGCCGCTGTCCGCCGGCTGTTCCGCCGCCAGCAGGATCTTTTGACATCGGCCCGAGACCGCAAGCGAAGGATGGATTTCCTGGCCTATCAGATCCAAGAGATCGAAAAGGCCGAACTGGCCCCGGACGAGGAAAAGGAGATGCGGGGGGAACGTCTCCTACTGAAGAACAGCGAGAAGATCGCCCGCTGGGTGGAGGAGGCCCTTAGCCTTTCCTACACGGGAGACGGATCCCTCGCCGCCCTTTTGGCCCAGCTGCGTCCCCTGCTGGAGCACCTGGCCGAGTTCGACGCCGACTGTAAATCCGCCTCCGAGAGCGTGCAGGAGTTTTCCATCACGATAAAGGAACTGGGAGAGCACCTGATCCATTTCCGAGAGAGCCAGAGCCGGTCACCGGAGAGGCTGGAACAGATCGAGACCCGGCTTTCTCAGATCGAGGGCCTGAAGCGCAAATACGGGTCCGACGTGGAAGAGATTATGAGCTTCCTCCTCAAATGTCAGGAGGAATATGCCGAACTGGACGGGAGCGAAGAGCTCCTGCAGGAAGTAGATGAGGAGCTTAAGGACCAGCTTAAGGAATACGATCTCCTGTCCGACTCCCTGCGGGAAAAGCGGGTCGACTCCGCCGGTAAACTGGAGAAAGAGGTTGAGCGGGAGATCGGACAGCTGGGGATGAAAAAGGCCCGCTTCAAGATCGAACTCCGTCCCCGGCCCCATAATCCTGAACGGCTTGGCCTCCTGCAAGATTCCGGAACCGAAGATGTGGAATTCCTGCTCAGCCCCAATCCCGGGGAGGACCTCAAGCCCCTGCGTAAGATCGCTTCTGGTGGGGAGCTCTCCCGGTTCATGCTGGCCCTCAAGTCCGTGGGCAAGGACACACGGGAGGGGCAGACGTTGATCTTCGACGAGATCGACGCCGGCATCGGGGGCCTGACCGCGGAATTCGTTGCCCGTAAGCTGCAGGCGCTGGCCCGCAGGAATCAAGTCATCTGCATCACCCATCTCCCCCAGATCGCCTCCTTTGCCTCGCACCATTTCAGGATCGCTAAAAAGATTTCCCAGAACCGGACCTATACCGGCGTCTTCAAGCTGTCCGACCATCAGCGGATCGAGGAGATTGCACGACTCCTGGCGGGCAGCCACATCACACCCGCGACCCTCATAACCGCCCGGGAGATGTTGGAGAGCCACCAGGAACAGGAATAGGATATACGGCATGCCCTCCCACTCCACGGATCAACCTATCCCCGCCTCAGGCCGAAGGCTCTGCGGATCGAGATTCTTCATTCACACCTTCGGCTGCCAAATGAACAAGAACGACTCCGAGCACATGGCCGGTCTGCTCCTGGGGGCGGGAGCCGAGGAGGTGCCCTCTGCTGAAGACAGCGACATCATCCTCATCAACACCTGTGCGGTTCGCTCTAAATCCGTGAACAAGGTCTACTCCCTGCTGGGACGCCTGAAGCGGATCAAACAGGCATCTCAAGGCGTGCAGATCGCGGTAACCGGCTGCGTGGCCCAGCTCCACCGCGACGAGATCCAGCAGCGGTACCCTTATGTCGATCTGATCGTGGGGCCCGACAACTACCCTGCACTGCCTGAAATGTTAGGGAAAAGCCGCCTCCGGCCTCAGACCGCCACCGCCTGGCACTCCGGCTGGCAGGAGATCCGGACCGGCTACCGCGCCAAGGGTATAAGCGGATTTGTCACGATCATGGAGGGCTGCAACAATTTCTGCAGCTACTGCGTCGTTCCCTTTACACGGGGTCGGGAAAAGTTCCGGCCTGCCTCACAGATACTCGAGGAAACCCAAGAACTGGCAGCGAAGGGCTACCGGGAGGTGCAGCTTCTGGGCCAGAACGTCAATGTCTACCGGGACCCTGATCAGGGATCCGGCTTCCCGGCCCTGCTGCGAGAGCTGGGGCGGGTCCGGGGCATCGCCTGGATCCGGTTCATCACCTCCCATCCCCGGGATTTCTCTCACGAGCTGGCCCGGGCCATGAAGGAGGTCCCCCAGGTGTGTCACCAGCTTCACCTGCCGATTCAGGCGGGTTCCGACGACGTCCTTCGTGCCATGAACCGGGGATACACACGGTCTGAATACCTAGAGAGGATCGACATGCTGCGGTCGCTCATGCCCGACATCGCGCTGAGCACGGATATCATCGTAGGCTTTCCCGGTGAGAGTGGGCAGGATTTCGAGGACACGCTGCGTGTTCTCGCGGAAGTACGATTTGCCAATATTTTTTCCTTCCATTACTCCCCCCGGCCACGGACCGCCTCCGCCCGCACGCTTCCCGATTCTGTTCCCCGGGAAGAGAAAAAGAGGCGCCTCATGCTCGTCCAGAGCCTGCAGAAACAGATCCAGTTGGAGATGCACCGGGCCCTGAAGGGACGGTCCCTGGAGGTCCTTTGTATGGGGCCGAGCAAAAAAGACGGATCCGTGTATACCGGCCGCAATGCCGCCAACCAGGTGGTCAATTTTAGCGCACCCCGGGACCCGACCGGGACCTTTGTCCGAGTCGAAATCACAGGGTACGGCCCCTATTCCCTCAAAGGCAAACTCGACCCGTGAACAATTCAGGACTCTGAATTATTCATAAATAATGCCGATATTTCCTTTTAAAATCCCTCTAAAATCATCGGCATTATTTACCCTTCGGGCGAGCCAATCTCACCACATCGACTTCGTCGTGGCCCAATCACAGTAGTACACTACAGCTCATGAGCCACTTCCTCGTTGCTGCGGCAACCTTGGCCCGTGAATAACCCAGGTGCTTGAATTATTCATAAGAATTGCCGATCTGGAATATAATAAACAAAGAGAATCTTATTATATCGGCAATTCTTACCCTCCGGGCGGGCCGAGCTCACGGCATCTGTTGCGTCCTGATGATCTTCATCATCGGTTGCAATGGTAATGATTTTGTGGTAAAAACTACCAAATCCGAATCCAAAATGCGATTCGACCAAAGGCGGATGGCCCATGCGATATGGGCCGATAGAATCGAAGGATTGATATAAAGGGAAGGTAGGTCAAATGGTTTTGCTGGATGTTACACCTTTTGTTTTTATCCTAGGCCTCCTGGGGCTGATGTTCGCGCTTCTGCTCTATTTCGTGATCAAGCGGTTCCCCGCCGGCACACCCCTCATGCAGGAGATCGCAGAGGCCATACACTCCGGGGCCATGATCTTCCTGCGGAGGGAGTACTCGTATATAGCCCTGTTCGTGGCAGTGGTCTTCTTCCTGCTCTGGAAGCTTTTCATGCTGTACACGGCCCTGGCTTTCCTGACCGGCGCGTCCTGTTCCATGCTGGCCGGCTATATCGGGATGAAAGCCTCGACACGCGCTGCGGTGCGTACTACCGAAGCGGCCAAGCAGGGCGGGCTGGCCTCGGCCCTGGCCCTGGCCTTCCAGGGCGGGGCGGTCATGGGGATCTCCGTGGCTGCCATTGGTGTGGCCGGGATCGGGCTCATCTACTTCTTCACCAGGGATCCCCTTATCATCAACGGCTTTGCCATGGGGGCCAGCTCCGTGGCCCTCTTCGCCCGTTTGGGCGGCGGC
>JAUXEH010000215.1 GCA_030620655.1 Candidatus Aminicenantota bacterium
CAGGATGTTGTAGAGACGTTATCAGTGTTCGAGGCAGGGCTCTCAGGAGGAACAGAACGACCACCTCCGCCTCATGTGGTTCAACAACAACTCCTGATGGCAGCCGAGGATAGGTCGGTTTTTTCTTTATTCTATCCTCGATCTCATCTTTTTTCCTGAGATAAGCTCATTCCAGGATGTCAGTGGGTGGAAATTGAGGAAAATTGTGAGAGTTTTTTCGCAAGCACAAAAAGGAAATTCTTATAAATAAAACAACCCGGGAAACAAACTCAAGTGGAACCGGAAATCGACCGTTGTAACGTATCCGGGGCTGCCGCGTATAAAAGGGTGAGATCGATTATTAAGGAGTGAACCCATGAAAAAAGCCCTGGTTATCACGTTGACCATCCTCTTGGGCCTGCTTCTCTGTGCGACCCTCCGCGCAGAGGCGCTCAAGAAGAACATCGTCCCGGCGGACGCCAGCTGGATCATCCACCTCAATGTTGAGCAGCTTCTCGGCAGCCGGTTTTTCACCCGCATGATGGGAGCGGAGGAGTGGGCCGAGGTCGAAGCCGGGAACGCCCGCCTCGAAAAAAAATTCAGGATCAATCTCCTGAAGGACATAACGGCCGTCACGGTCTATGGAAAGGGTCAGGACGAAGAGAGTGCCGTGGCCTGCATATCCGGCCGCTTCAATAAGGAGCATCTGCTCGACCTGCTGGGCATGGATGAAGAGCATAGAGAGATCCCCCACGGGAATTTCACCATGCACAACTGGGACGGCGAGGCGTATGGGGCCTTTGTGGGAGACAACCTGGTTGTCATCACCAAGAGCGAGGCGATCTTGAAGCATGCCCTGGACGTCGTCTCCGGCAGCGCAGCGAACATCACCGGCTCGGAAGCCGGCACCATCATCGCCCGGACTCCGGCCGACAGCTTCCTCACTGCCGCGGCCCGCAACATCTCCGAACTCCTCGATAAAGAAAAGGATGACCATTCCGCTATCTTGAAGAAAGCCGAAGCCGCCATGCTGCACCTTTCTGAGAGAGGGGATGATCTGTTCATGGGAGCCGAGGTGTCGGTCACTTCTGCCAAGGACGCCGACAACATCGAACAGATGCTGAAGGGTCTGCTGGCCATGGTGGACATGTACCGGGATGAGATCCCGGCCGGGGTGGAAATCCCGGAAGACATCAAAATCTCCCGGGAGGGCAACCGCGTGTGGGTAGAGCTGAGCTATCCGACCGAAAAACTGGTCAAGCTGATCGCCCAAAAAGGACGCTTCCCATTCAAGTTCGTCGCCAGCGTCTTTTCCCCTTTCCTGCCCTAGGGACGGGCGTTTACAATCCGGGCATTCTGGATTACATTGAGTAAGACAGGAGATGGACAAACCAGCGGAATTGACCGAACTCTCGGATGAAGAGCTGGCCCTTAAGGTCGCGGCCGGCTCTCGCCCGTGTTATGAGGAGCTCGTCTGCCGCTACACGCCCCGACTGTTCCATTTCCTGCGTGCCCGCATCGGCTCCGACCAGGATACGGAAGACCTGGTCCAGGAAACCTTCCTCAAGGCGTACCGAAACATGGGGCGCTACAACCCCGAATTCAAGTTCTCAACCTGGATCTACACGGTGGCACTGCGCCTGGCCATCAGCTTCTACCGGAGCCGTAAGAAGCCCGGTACCGCGCAGGAGCCTCAGTCGCGCGAAGCAAATCCGGAAGACCTGGTGATCCAGAAACAGGAATCTCAGAACATCTGGTCCCTGGCCAGGGGGCTTAAGCGCAAGCAGTTTCAGACCCTCTGGCTGCGCTATGCGGAAGACATGTCCGCCCGGGAGATCGCCGAGATACTGCGCGTTACCCCGGGTCAGGTCCGTGTCCTGCTCCACCGCGGGCGGACGAACCTGGCCAGGCTCTACGGCCGGTCCGGCAGGGTCGGAGACCTACCCGAGGGGGCGGCGGCCCGGCAGGAAGCCCCCTTGCTTTAGACAGGAGAAGAAAAATGCTGTGTACCTGGAATCGATGGCGCATCTCAAGGGCCCTGGATACCGATGAGCCCCTGGCCCCCTCTCTGGAGAGGCATCTGCAGGGCTGTGACGCCTGCCGCGAGTTTTTCCGGTTCGGCAGCTCCCTGCCGCAGAAGAGCAAAGCAGACCTCTCCAACCTCCTGTCCGCCGATAGAGGAGACCTCAGCCGCAGGATCCTCTCGAAACTGGATCAGGCCCCGGCCGACAGACCCCCGGGTAGGAGAAGATCTCCCCTTCTGGTGCCGGCTGTGTCTGCCGCGCTTACCGTGACGGTTCTGGTCCTGGGCTTCATTTTTCTTAAACCTTCTGCCTCCTATGACCTCTCAGGATTTAACCCCCTCTCCGAATGGAGAAGCGCGGAATCCACACTGTCCGGCCTTATCGCGGACATGGACTCTCCCTACCGGATGGAGCTGGATAATCTCAGGACCTCACTGAATGCGACAGCGGATTTTCTCCGCAGCTTCCTGGACATCCGCCTCGGCGAGGAGGAATAACCCCCGCTTCTATCCATCCTGCGAACTTTCTGTTCTCTTGCGCCGCTCATGCTGGTACAATGACTGGCCATGTCCCTCCTCTCATCCCCGCGCATATCGCGGTACCGGTCCTGCTCGCTGAGAGCTCTCCTGATACTAGCACTGGGCCTGGCCGCGGCCTCAAGCTGCAGCCACCTCAAACCCTATTACCGGGATGCGGCTGCCCCCCGGATCGACCCCGCCCACTCTCGCACAACGCTCCGCTACCGGCTGCTCCTGATCGGGGATGCGGGCGCGCCACGCGAAGACGAACCGACGCTGGCCCTCCTGACTCAGTGGGCCCGGGAAGCCCCGGCCAGGACCATGGTCATTTTTTTGGGAGACAATGTCTACAACAACGGGATGCCTCCTCTGGACGCACCGGACAGGGCGGAGATGGAGCGCCGCCTCCAGGCCCAGATCGATGTGATCAAGGACAGCGGGGCCGCAGGATTCTTCCTGGCCGGCAACCACGACTGGGAATACGGATCAGCCGGACTCGGGCGCCAGGCGGACTACATCAGGGCGCAGCTGGGCCGCTACGACGGCTTCCTCCCCAGGGCCGGATGCGTCGGGCCTGTCAAGCTCGATGTGGAACATCTCAGGATCATCGCCTTGGACAGTGACATCTGGGTGAATCCCAAGCTCTCACCCCTGGGCGACTGCCCGCAGCAGGGCCTGGACGACTCCCTGGACGAGCTGAGGGAACTGCTGCTCACGGCCGGAGACCGGCATGTGGTGGTGGTATCCCACCATCCCCTCGACACCCACGGCCTCCACGGCGGCTTCTTCGACTGGAAGGACCATCTTTTCCCCCTCCGTAACTGGAAGAGCTGGATGTGGCTCCCCCTCCCCATCATCGGTTCACTCTATCCCATCCTGCGCTGGAACGTGAGGCAGCATTACGAGGAGCTCAACAGCAGCTCGTACCGGGACATGATCAGCAGGTTCGGAGAGGCTTTCGCCATCAAGAGGCCGCTGCTCAATGCCGGAGGTCACGACCACTCCCTCCAGGTCATGGAGGGTGACACAGCGGGCTACATCCTGGTCAGCGGTGCGGGGATCGACTCCCGGCTGACCACGGTCACCGACAGGGAGAACACCCTGTTCGCCCACCTCCACTCGGGTTTCATGGCCGTGGATTTCCTGGAGGACGGAAGCGCCTGGCTCTCTGTCGTCGAACCCGGGCCCGCGGAGGTGGTCTTTTTCCTGCGCCTGGATACCCGAAAACCCTAGACCGATCCGCCTCCACGTCCGAAGCTCTCGGCGATCCCCCAGTCCGGCCGGCTGAGGTCTGTCGTGTCGCCGGCCGCACGCATCAGCTCCTGCAGACGGCGGGTCAGGCCTGCGATACGCTCCCAGTGTTCGGCTCTCCCGGCCAGGTTGTCCCGCTCCCAGGGATCCGTTTCCAGGTCAAACAGCTGCGTCGTTATCCGGCCGCCGACGTTGTAGAGGATGAGCTTCCAGCGGCCCGTGCGCAGGGCCCGCTGGAAGTCTTTATAGGTGAAGAACAGCGCATCCCTTCCGGATCCCGCTTCACCTCGAAGCAGGGGCAGCAGGCTTTCCCCCCAAATGCCCCCGGGGGATTCGAGCCCCGTCAGGTCACACAGGGTGGGGAATATGTCGTTCAGGTAGCAGAGGTCCGCCCGCTGCGTATCGACGGGGATCCCGGGGCCGGACAGGATCAGGGGCACGTGCACGCTGTGCTCGTACAGGCTCTGTTTGCCCATCAAGCCGTGCTGCCCCAGCGCCAGGCCGTTGTCCCCCGTGAAGATGATGATGGTGTCGTCGTATCGCCCCGACCTCTTGAGCGCTTCCAGCACCCGACCTATCTGTGCGTCCAGGTGCGTGATGCAGGCATAGTACTCGGCGATGTGGCGCCGGACCTCTTCCTCGCTGCGCGGGAATCCCGCCAGGAGCTCGTCGCGGACCTTGAGCTCCCCGTTGTCGAAAGGGTGCTGCGGCAGGAAGTTTTCCGGGAGGGGGATGCTGTCCGGGTCATACAGGTCCCGGAAGGACTGCGGCATGGACCGGGGGTCGTGCGGCGCCGTGTAGGACACATACAGCAGAAACGGCGGCTTATCCTGGTAGCGATCCAGGAAGGTCACAGCGGCATCGGAAAACAGCTCGCTGGAATGTTTCCCGTCGACGATGTGATCATAACCCCGGTATGTGACCTGATTGGAGGAAGCGGGATTCGGGATCACGGGCGTGCGTTCAGCATACTCTCCCCCGGGATCGAAGTCGTATACGGGCACGTTCCAGTGGTCACTCATGCCTCCGAAGAAGATCTCGTCCCCGTCCGAGAAGCAGCGGGCAAAGGCGGGGCGGCTGTTGTGCCACTTCCCGGTGCCGAACGTGACATAACCTGCACGCCGAGCCAGCTCGGGCAGCATGACGTGGTCATCCGGGATCACTCGCCCCCGTTCCTGCAAGCGGAAGAGGCTGCGGCCTGTGAGCAGCATGGCGCGGCTGGGCATGCACACGGCCCCGCTGTGGCTGCCCATGATGTATGCACGGCTGAAGGCGGTGCCGCTCTCGACCAGCGAATCCAGGTGGGGTGTTTGGATGTACGGGTTCCCCAGCGCACGGATGGTGTCGAACCTCTGGTCGTCGGCGAAAAGAAAAAGCAGGTTGGGTCTTTGGAGCCCCGGCCGTTGGCGGCGGCAGCCGCCGAGGGATGGCAGGGAGCAGGCCAGGCCGCCGGCGGCCAGGCCCTTCAGAAAATCGCGCCGGGTCCAGTGTGGATCTGCAGAGGGATCGAAAGGTTTGGCCATCGGGTGTTCCTAATTCTATCAGATCATGCCCTGGCAGTGAATATGTATTTTTTTCTGACGGACGGACTCGCCTTAAGAAGCCGAGGGAAAACAACCAACACAACTTGGATCCGTGCCCCAACTTTGTTCCTGGATGTGCGTATTAGAAGGTGACATGGTATTCCCTCGAATGAAATCGGCATGACAATCAAATCCCATTCCCTCATCCTCTTGATCGGCATAACACTCTGGATCGGCCTTCCGCTGCTTCGACAGCCAGCCTGACCGGATTCAAGCTGAACGGCAAGATCGGATCCAAGGATACCATCGCCTC
>JAUXEH010000442.1 GCA_030620655.1 Candidatus Aminicenantota bacterium
CCGTCCCTTGAGGCCACGGGGCAGGCGCTGTAGCAGCAGGCGCACAGGATGCAGGTGATGAACTGGTAGATTCGGTCCATCTCTTTTTCATCGATCCTGTATCCCTCTTCTGGAATTTCCTCCGGGTTGATGATGTAGGGCTCGATCTTCTCCAGGGCATCCCAGAAGGGTTTCATGTCCACCAAGAGATCCTTCTGGATCTCCAGGTTGGGGAGGGGCTCTATGATGATCTCGGGGGATTCCAGCGACTTGATGGAAGTGAGGCAGGCCAGGGTCGTCATCCCGTTTATGACCAGGGCGCAGGAGCCGCACACGGCTTCGCGGCAGCTGTACCGGAAGGCTAGAGTGGGGTCCTGCTGGTCCCGGATGTCCTTGAGCGCCTCCAGCACGGTGTCGGCGGGCTTGGGCTCGTGCCGGAATTCCTGGAAATAGGGCTTTTCATCCTTGAGAGGGTCGAAACGCAGGATCTTGAATACGCGTATCATCTCAGTACTTACGCTCCATGGGTTTGTATTTGCCGATCTTGACCTCACGGTATGTGATCTCCGGTTTCCCGTCATGGCAGGTCACGAGGGTGTGCTTGAGCCATTCCTGGTCGTCGCGTTGGGGGAAGTCGGTCCGGAAGTGAGACCCGCGTGTCTCGCGCCGGGTCAGGGCCCCCAGCGTGATGACCTCGGCGATATCGAGCATGGAATCGAACTCCGAGAAGGTGACGAACTCCTGGCAGTAATAGAGGTGGGGAGAACGGAGGTAGGAGCTCTTGAAGTCCTCGCGCAGCGTACGGATCTCCTCCAGGGCCGCGCTCAGGTCCTGTTCGTTGCGGAAGATGCCGGCCTTGTCGCTCATGACCGCCTTGAGCCGGTTGAGGAGCTGGAACACGTTCTGTCCCGTGTCTTTCTGGAGGAAGCCCTCCACCTTCCGGCGCCGCTTCCCGATCTCGGCCTGCAGGACCTCTTCCGCACCGGATGCTTCCTGTGAGCCGGTCACGTAGCGCGAGGCGGAAACGCCCGAGATCTTGCCGAAGACCGCGGCGTCCAGCAGCGAGTTGCCGCCCAGCCGGTTGGCTCCGTGCACGCTCACGCAGGCGCATTCGCCGGCGGCGTAGAAGCCTTCCACGGGAGAGGCACAGCCTACGTCCACGTCGATCCCGCCCATGGAATAGTGCTGGGCGGGCTGTATGGGGATGGGGGCCTCGACCGGGTTGAACCCACCGAAATGGATGCAGATGTCGCGGACGCTGGGAAGCCGCTTGTCGATCTTCTCCTTGCCCAGGTGCCTCAGGTCCAGATGCACGTACTGGTTCTCGAACCCGCGGCCCTGGTCCACCTCGGTCTGGATGGCCCGGGCCACGATGTCCCGGGGGGCCAGCTCCATGGCCGAGGGGGCATAGTCTTCCATGAAACGCCGCCCCTGGTTGTTGAGCATGTGGCCGCCCTCGCCCCGGGCCCCTTCGGTGATCAGGATGTTCTTCCCGAACATGGAGGTGGGATGGAACTGGACGAATTCCATGTCCTTGAGGGGAACCCCGGCCCGGTAGGCCATGCCGATGCCGCTGCCCAGGTTGATGAAGGCGTTGGTGGAGCGCAGGAACACACGCCCGTAGCCGCCGGTGGCGAAGATGACCGCCCGCGCGCGGATGGGATTGATCTCACCCGAGGAGAGGTCATAGGCCGTGACACCCAGGCAGCGGCCGTTGTGCACCACCAGGTCGGTCACCAGCCACTCGTCGTAGAAGCGGACCTTCTTCTTGATGCAATGCTCGAACAGGGTGTGCAGAATGACCTGTCCGGTCTTGTCAGCGGCGTAACAGGTGCGGGGGAATCCGGCCCCGCCGAAGGGCCGCTGGGCGATGACACGTCCGGGGAAACGGCTGAAGGGCACTCCCATGTGCTCCATCTCGTACATGAGCTGGACGGCTTCCCGGCACATGAGCTCGCAGGCGCTCTGGTCGGCCAGGTAGTCGCTGCCCTTGACCGTGTCGAAGGTGTGTTTCTCCCAG
>JAUXEH010000284.1 GCA_030620655.1 Candidatus Aminicenantota bacterium
ATCATAATTTCCTTTTAAAAATGGCCGCCCGAGGAGTTTAACCTCGTCTTCTATTCCCTGAGAAAGATGTCCGGTCCAGGATAAAAACCAAGACCACCATCCTGAGCCGGAAGAGCAAGGAGCAGAAGAGGCGGGAGGCCGAGGCCCGCCAGAAGATCAGCAAGGAGCGGAACCGCCTCGAAACCGACACCCTATTCCTCGAGGATGAGATCGAGCGGCTCGAAAACCGAAAAAAAGAAATCGAGGAATATCTCTGCCGCCCCGATGCCTTCCAGGAGCGTGAGTATGCCGTGGCCATCCAGAAGGAGCTCATCGAGATCAGCCGCCGGCTCAAGGAGTTCTATGCCGACTGGGAAAGCAAGAAGTTCGAGCAGGAGGACCTCCTGAGCAGACTCGAAAAGGAGCACGTGGAAGACACACCGGAAGAATGACTTGTATTCCATGAGGAGTGAATCCGGGATGGGACGACATCTGGTGCTGGCCGGATGCGGCCATGCCCACCTGGCCGTGCTGGTGGAAATCGGGCGATTCATCCGGCGCGGGCACAGGATCACGGCCATCAATTCCTCTCCCTACCTGTATTATTCGGGGATGGGCAGCGGCCTTCTGTCCGGGACTTATCGGCCGGAGGAGGTCCGCTTTCACGTCCAGAAAACGGCACAGGATCGAGGTGCGAATTTCGTTCCAGGGAAAATTACTCGGGTCGATCCTGTGAGCCGTCTGCTGTACCTGGAGTCCGGGGAGACCATCCCCTACGATGTGGTCTCTTTCAACACGGGAAGTTATGTCCCGGCGGAAGAGCTGGGGGGGAGGGAGGGGAGCACCTTCTCCGTTAAGCCTATCGAGCAGTTCGCCGAGGCGAGGCTCCGCCTGATCGATCTCTGCCGTACCCCACCCGTGCGCATCTGTGTCATCGGCGGGGGTGCTGCCGGTGTGGAAACAGCGGGAAACGCATGGAGGGCTGCCAAGGAATGCGGGAACGCATTCGAGGTCCGGATTTTCTCGCGGGGCCTTCTGCTCGAGCATTTCCCTCCCCGGGCCCGCAGACTGACCCTGAGGTCATTCGAGAGCCGCGGCATCCGTGTGGAGGAAGGTGTCCAGATCGTGCGTGTGTCGCCGGATTACTGTGTCACCAGGGAAGGACGGAAGGTTCCCTGTGACATGGCCTTTATCGCCAGCGGGGTTCGGCCGTCGCCTGTATTCCGGCTCTCGAACCTGCCCACGGACGAGCAGGGCTTCCTGCTCGTCAATCCCAACCTGCAGAGTGTCGCCCACCCCGAAATATTTGGAGCGGGAGACTGCATAGCCATGGAATCCCGTTTTCTGGATAAAGTGGGAGTCTATGCGGTCCGGGAGGGCCACATCCTGGCGTCCAACCTGCTGGCAGCTCTGGAGAATGCCCCCATGAGCACGTTTCATCCCCAGCGAAGCTTTCAGCTCATTATCAACCTGGGTGACGGGAGAGCCATCACCTGCTGGAAGTCCCTGGCCTGGGACGGGAAGTTGTCTTCTCGCCTGAAAGACCGCATAGACCGGCGCTTCATGCGGCGTTTCCAGGTCTCCGGTGAAACAGCTGGCAGGGATTAAACAAGGAATATCTATCGAGCGTTTCTGCTGTTCTCGATGTCCGCCTTGATGTCCTTAAAGATCCTGTGGGCCGTATCCGGGCTGCCGGCTTCCACCTGCATCCTCATCACCGGCTCTGTGTTGGAGGGCCGCACATGAAACCAGAAGTCGGGGTAGGTGATGCGGAGCCCGTCCTGCCTGTCCGTGTCTCCTTCCGCAAAATGCCGGCTGAGGCGATCCAGGATCCGCTTGCGGTCCCTGAACGAGGCTGTGACCTTGTCCTTGAGCATGACATAATCCGGGAGCCTCTGACGCAGCCGCGATACCGTCTCGCCTGAGCGGGCCAGATATTCCAGGATCAGGGCCATCCCCGAGAAGCTGTCGCGGCAGGTGTGGACATCCGCCAGCATGATTCCGCCGTTTCCCTCGCCCCCGATGCGGGCGCCCACCTCCTGCATCCTGCGGGCTACGTTGATCTCGCCCACCCGGGTGCGGTGGAGCTGCACCCCGGCCCGTTCGGCGATGTCGTCGATCACCCGGGTCGTGGAGAGGTTGACCACCACCGGGGATCTCTGCTTTTCGGACAGGTAATAGTCCACGGCCAGGGCCAGCGTGTACTCCTCGCCGATGGGCCGGCCCCTCTCGTCCACCACGGCCAGCCGGTCCGCGTCCGCATCCTGGGCGAATCCGATGTCCGCTTTTTCCCTCAGCACGGCGGAGCTGAGCGCGCCGAGGTTGGCCGCGACAGGCTCGGGGCTGCGGGGGAATCCATTGCCCAGCTCACAGTGAATGCATACGACTTCGGCCCCCAGCCCTTCCAGGAAGCCTGAAACGTAGGGGGTGGCGGCTCCGGCGCAGGGATCGATGACCACTTTTGGGCGCCGGTTTTGGATAGCCTCCAGGTCACAGACTTCTCGTATCCTCCGGGCATGGATGGCGAAGGGGTCTTCTTCCGTGCGGATGTGCTCGGGCTGGGAGATGCGGCGGAAGCGGCCCTGGTAGTAGTAATCCAGCAGCTCCTCGGCTTCGTAGGGGCTGAGGAAGAACCCACCCTGCTTGATCAGTTTCAGGGCGTTCCACTCCACAGGATTGTGAGAGGCCGTGATGGAGATGGCGCCCTTCAGCCTGTGTTCCTGGGTGTAAATCTGGAGGGAGGGGATGGGGAGGATGCCCAGGTCCACAGGCTCCGCCCCGCAGGACAGCAGCCCGGCCATGACCGCGTGGCGCACCATCTCGGCAGAGGGGCGCGTGTCCGACCCCACCGCGATCTCTCCACCGCCCACATAGGACGAGAACGCCTCCGAGAACTTGATCAGGAGCTGGGGCGTGAGGCTCTTGCCCACGATCCCACGGATCCCGGAGATGCTGATCTTGAGGTCTGAGATCCTCATGCTCCGATCCTCTCCCGGATCTCGTCCTCGATGGACTCCACCACGGATTCTTTCGTACCCTCGATCATGATGCGCAGGATGAACTCTGTAGTCGAAGGCCGGATGATGAACCAGGCGTCCGGCCGCTTGACCCGGATGCCGTCCGTGAAGTCCGTTTCCTCGCCCGAGAACACGGCTTCCAGCCTGTCCATCACCTTGTAGGTTCGGTCCGCGGGGACATCGATCCGGAGTTTCTTCCGGACCAGAGTAGGTAAGGCTGAATTGAGCTCGGACAGGGGTTTCTCCTCGGCCGCCATCCAATCCAGGACCAGGGTCAGCGCCATCAGTCCGTCGTATCCCGGCGAAAACGGCAGGAAAGCCAGGCTGCCCGAACCCTCGCCTCCCAGTTCCGCCTCTTCCGCCGCCATGGTGTGGGTGACCGCCGACTGTCCCACCCGTGTTCGCAGGAGCCGGATCCCTGCCTGTTCCGCCGCCCAATCGGCCAGGGAGGTCGTGGCCACTGTGGAGACCGCCTTCTTAACCTTGCCCTTCAGTGCCAGCAGGCAGAGGGGGAGGGTCAGTTCCTCGCTGAGGGCGGATCCCTTCTCGTCCACCAGGGAAAGGCGGCTGCCATCCGAGTTCAGAAGGAAACCCAGGTCGGCATCGCTGGCCTTGACCACGGCCTCTGTCTGCGAGGCGTTTTCCGGCGAAGGTTCCGGGGGGTGGGGGAAGGGCTTGGCCGGGTCGTCGTTGATGGACACCAGGTCGAGCGAAAAGGTGTCACAGTAGGCAGCCAGGTAAGGAGAGACCACGCCGTTGCAGGGATCGGCCACCAGCTTGAAGCCCGCGCCCTTGAGCCGCGGCAGGTCGATGAGCCCGGCCAGGGCTTCCAGGTAGAGCTCCAGGGGAAACGTCTGCTGCTCCACAGCCCCCAGGTCCTGCCATCCCGCCTTCTGGAAGTTGCCCGCCTCGTAGATATTGAAGACCTCGGGGCCTTCGGTGGCCTCCAGATAATACCCCGCATCCCCGAGTAAAATGAGCGCGTTCCAGGGAAGGGGATTGTGTCCGGCCGACACGGCCAGGCCCCCGGCGCAGCCGTTGCGGGCCAGGTGGAACTGGAGGAAGGAGATGGGGATCTGCCCGAAATCGATGCAGTCCAGCCCCGCGGCCAGGACGGCCGAGGCCACGGCCCGGCTCAACATCTCGCTTGAGAACCTGAAGTCCCGGCAGAGGGCGATGCGGCCCTCCTCCAGGTAGGAGGCGAAAGCCGAGGCGAAGCGCGAAGCCACGTCCACATCCAGGGCTTCGGGCACTTTTCCCCTGATCCCTGAGACCGTTATGCGCAGCCTGTCGGTCATGTCTCTCCTAGTTCACCTGAATAATTCATAAAAGCTGCC
>JAUXEH010000138.1 GCA_030620655.1 Candidatus Aminicenantota bacterium
ACAGGTCCCGCACTGGCCGTGGTCGTACATCCAGCACTGCAGCTCGTCGTAGACATCCACACAGGTGGGGTCCATGTCCAGGCATCCACTGCAGATGGCGGTGTCGGCATCCGGGCCCTGACAGCGGAGCTGGCAGACCGGGCA
This sequence comes from Candidatus Aminicenantota bacterium, assembly GCA_030620655.1. Lineage (GTDB taxonomy): Bacteria > Acidobacteriota > Aminicenantia > Aminicenantales > Aminicenantaceae > JAUXEH01. The sequence goes on from JAUXEH010000138.1 coordinate 145, forward strand.
GATGTACATGCACGCGCCGCAGAGGCGGCACTCCTTGGATTTTACGTCAAAGGGCGTTGAGATCTTGCGTTGATAACCCCGATTCTGGAAACCGATGGCCCTGGCGTCCATCTGCTCCGCGCACATCCGCACACACAGCCCGCAGTAAATACATTCTTCGTTCCGGAGCTCGAACCGCTGCTGTTTTACCCCCATCTTGGCGGCTATGTCCTGAAGGAACTTCGAACCCGGCGCCGTTGACAGCATGAGCTCGATCATCATCTTCCGTACCTCCAGGACGCGGCGGGTGTCCGTGTGGACCACCAGGCCTTCCTGGGCCGGATAGGTGCAGGAACTGACCAGCTTGGTGTTTGTTCCTTCGCCGATCTCGACCAGACACAGGCGGCAGGCCCCGTAGTTGCTGAGGCCTTCGTTGTGGCAGATCGTCGGGATCTCCAGGCCGTAGAACTTGCAGGTGTCCAGAATGGTCGAGCCTTCTTCGGCCTGCACTTCCAAGTTGTTGATTAGCATTTTTATCATGGTCTTCCTTACTCCACGAGTATGGCGTCAAACTTGCAGGCCTCATAACAGGCCCCGCATTTGATGCACTTTTCCTGATCCAGCACGTGCACCTGCTGCTTCTCTCCTGTGATGGCATCCTGGGGACAGACGCGCGCGCAAAGCATACACCCGGTGCAGTTCTCGGCGATGATGAAGTACTCGATTAGGTCCTTGCACACGCCGGCCGGGCACTTCTTGCCCTCGATGTGGACCATGTACTCATCCTTGAAATACCTCAGGGTGGAAAGCACCGGATTGGCCGCCGTCTGGCCCAGCCCGCACATGGAGGCGTCCTTGACGGCATGGGCCAAGGTCTCGAGCAGCTCGAGGTCTCCTTTTTTCCCCTGGCCTTCCGTGATGTTGCGGACGATCTCCCACATGCGCTGTGTGCCCTCCCTACAGGAGAGGCATTTGCCGCAGGATTCATCCCGCAGGAAGTTCAGGAAGTATTTGGCCACGTCCACCATGCAGGTTTTATCGTCCATCACTATCATGCCGCCGGAACCCATGATGGAGCCGGCCTGCATCAAGCTTTGGTAGTCGATGGGCAGGTCCAGCTTCTCCTTGGGAAGGCAGCCGCCGGAGGGGCCTCCGGTCTGGACGGCCTTGAACTCCCTGCCGTCCGGGATCCCTCCGCCGATATCGTAGATGATCTCCCGCAGCGTGATCCCCATGGGGACTTCCACCAGGCCGGTGTTGTTGATCTTGCCCACCAGGGAGAAGATCTTGGTTCCTTTGCTGCTTTCGGTCCCGATCCGCGCGTACCAGTCTGCGCCCTTGTCCAGGATAAGGGGCACGTTGGCCCAGGTCTCCACGTTGTTGATGTTGGTGGGTTTCTTCCACAGTCCCTGGACCGCGGGGAAAGGGGGCCTTTGACACGGCACCCCGACCTTGCCCTCGATGGAGCGCATCAGGGCGGTTTCCTCGCCGCACACAAAGGCGCCGGCTCCCTTGTAGACCTTGACGCCGAAGCTGAAGCCGCTTCCCAGGATGTCCTCGCCCAGGAGGCCGGCCTCGTGGGCCTGTTCGATGGCTCGAGTTATGTTCTCCAGGGCCAGGGGATATTCCTCCCGGATGTATACGTAGCCTTCACTGGCGCCGATGGCGTAGCCTCCGATGATCATACCCTCGAGCACACGGTGAGGGTTCCCTTCCAGCAGGCTGCGATCCATGTAGGCTCCGGGATCTCCTTCATCGGCATTGCAGATGATGTACTTCACCTCTCCTTCCGTCTTGCGCGTGAAATCCCATTTTTTGCCCGTGGGGAACCCGGCCCCGCCTCGGCCCCGCAGCCCCGATGCCGTGATGGTTCCGATCACATCCTCGGGTGTCCTTTCTGACAGGGTCGTAGCCAAGGACAGGTAGCCGCCGATGGAGAAGTATTCCCGGATGTCCGTCGGATCTATGAGTGCGTTGTCACCCAACACCAGGCGGTTCTGTTTGGTGTAAAAGGGGATCTCGCTCTCCTTGTGGGCCGTCTTGCCGTTGACGGGTTCTTTGTACAGCAGCGACTCGATCGCCTGGTCCTTGAGCACGGTTTCCTGGATTATGGCTTCTGCATCCTTGGTTTTGACGTGCTGGTAGAAGAGGTCCTGAGGCTGGATGATGATGTTGGGCTCGGCCTCACAGAAACCATGGCAGCCGGTGACCTTGACCCTGACTTTCTCCTGCAGCCCTTTTTCCTGGATGGCATTTTCCAGGGATGCGATGACATCCAGGGAGCCGCGGGCCTGGCCGCACGTCCCGGCGGACACGGTGAGCGTGACCCTTTCGTCGGCGGCTCTCAGCGCCGTGTGGTGATCGACGGCTTTCTTGAGTTCCTCAGCGGAGCTAATTTTCGCGTTGCTGGCCATTGTTCTTCTCTTTCGATGCGTACTTCTTCATGACGGAATTGACCTTGCCGATCGTCTGCTGGGCGTAATAGTCGCCGTCTACGACCACCACCGGACCGATGGCACAGCATCCCAGACATGCCACGGTTTCCAGGGTGAACTGCTTGTCTTCGGTGGTACCGCCGGCCGGGACTCCCAGCCTCCGCTCGAATTCTTCCAGGATCTTCGGGCCTCCCCGAACGTGACAGGCCGTTCCCATGCACACCGTTACGACATGTTTTCCTCGAGGTGTGAGGCTGAATGTGTTATAGAAGGAGGCGACGCTTATGATGTCGATCATGGGGATGTCCAGCCGCTTGGATACAGTGGCTAGGGCGACGGGGGGGAGGTAGCTGTATTGGGCCTGGATGTCCTGCAGGATGGGGATCAGGTGCCGCTTCTCTGGGGAATGCGTTTCGATGATGGCTTCAAACTCTGAAGGATCATTATGCATATAATTACTCCCAAATTAGGATTTATATGAAGCTTTATTTATTCATAAAAATGTCGATATTACCTATAATCAAAAGTAGTATCGGAATTTTACGTTAACTCTAGGAGATAGCATTCTGATCACTTCGGCTTCAATGCCATTTCTATTTGTAATCGACATTTTTTACCCTTTATGATAACAGGGTTTTATAGCAGAAATGGATTTCAGGGTCAAGGGAATTTCCGGTCGAGGAAAGAGAGGGATTTCGGCGCACGCTCCATGTGAAACACGAGCAGGTCTTTCAGAACCCGGTGTATGGACTCGATCTGTGGATCTGTATAGGGAACATCCCGTTCCTTCGGAGGAGGGTTCTTTTTTACCCAACCCAGGAAGGCCCGAAGCTCCGGTGTGATCTCCTCCTTTTTGTGGGGTGTGCAGCCGTCACAGAAGGCGCCGTCTTTATTGTATGACAGCCAGCCCGAGCCCGTGATGTCTCCACGGCAGCGCCGGCAGCGGGCCAGGTCGGGCAGGAAGCCGTTGAGTTTCAGGAACCAGGCCTCGAAATACGCGGTCAGGAACTTGAGGCCCCCCCCGGACTTCAAGGCCTGAAGGACCTGCAGCAGGAGGCGGAAAAGTACATCATCCTCCGTGAGGGAGGGCCGGGAATCTTCGATGAGCTCGGCGAAATAGCCCAACGTGAACGAGATTTCCACCTGGGCTTGCAGTTCGAAGAACGACTCCAGCAGGTCGCATCCGCTTACCGTAACCAGCTCCCTGCCTTCCTTTTCGTAGTAGAAGGCTGTCACGTGCGACATGGGTTCCAGGCTGCTGCCGAAGCGGTTGCTGAACTTGCGCGCCCCCTTGGCCACCCCCTTGAAGATCCCTCGCTGCCGCCCGAAGAAGACCACGAGTTTGTCCTGCTCGGCGATAGGGAAGGTGCGCAGGATGATGCTTTCGGACTGATGGCGCGGCATGGCCTCACTTCAGGTAGGCGAGGAAGAAGGTGGCCAGCCCGAGAAAGGTGAGCAGGCCGATTGAATCGGTGAACATGGTGAGCAGGTTGACGGAGCCCAGGGCCGGGTCCAGCTTGAGCAGTCTCAGGAAGAACGGGATCAGGGTCCCGATCAGGGCCGCCACGAACAGGTTGATGATGACGGCCACTCCCAGCACCAGGCCCAGGTACAGGTTCCCGTAAATGGCATAGGAAGCCACACCGACGATGACGCCGAGCACGAGTCCGTTGCCGATTCCCACCAGCAGCTCCTTGAACAGGGCCTTGCGTGCTGAGATCCATTCAGTCTGCCCGATGGCGATCTCCCTAACCATGATGGCGATGGTCTGGTTCCCGGCGATCCCGCCCAGCGCTGCGACCAAGGGCATGAAAACGGCCAGGGTCACGAAATCCTGGATGGTCCCCTCGAAATACTTTACGACAAGGGGAGCGACCGAGGCCGTGAGCAGGCTGAACAGCAGGAACGGCAGCCGCTTCTTGATGGATGTGAAGGGGCTGTCCTGGATCCTGTCGGTGGTGTCCAACGACAGCATCTTGTAGATGTCTTCGGTGGCCTCTTTGTCGATGACGTCGATGATGTCGTCGACCGTGATCACTCCCGAGAGCTTGCCCTCCGAGTCGACGACCGGGATGGCCACCAGGTTGTAGTCCGCCACCTGCCGCGCCACCTCTTCCTGGTCGGTTTCCGTGTGCACGCTGATCACATCCCTGGTCATGATGTTCTTCAGCGGCGTATTGGGCCGGGAAAACAGCAGCTGCCGCAGGGATACGACCCCCTGGAGATGATCCTGGTCGTCGATCACGTAGAGGTAGAAGGCCGATTCCACGTCGCTTTCCAGCTGCATGGCCGTGATGGTGTCGGAGACGTTGGTGTTCTCGTTGAGGGCGTAGAAGTTGGGAGACATGATGCGGCCCGCGGTCTCCTGTTCGTGGTCGAGGAGCTCCATGACCTCTTCGGTCGTTTTCTGCGCCATGGCGGCCAGGACCGCATCCTTCATCTCTTCGGGCAGCAGCTCGAGGATGGGGGCGACGTCGTCGGAGGGCGTGATCTGCATGATGTCGGCGATCTGATCGATCGGCAGGTTTTCCAGGATGGAGGCGGCGTCTTCCGGGTCCAGTTCGCTCAGGACCTCGGCGGCCTTATCCTTGTCCCGCTCGTACAGGGTATTGATCAGGATCAGACGCTCGCGTGAGATGAGATGGTCCATGAGGTTGGCGATCTCGGCCGGATGGAAGTTCTTGACGAGGTTCCAGAGTCGGCTCAGAGAGCCCACGTTGATGAACTTCCGTGCGGAACGGATCACCAGCCGGAGCGCTTCGACTTTCATGTTTCTTCCCTTAAAAAATCGCCTCTCAAAATATCACAAATTCCGGTATATAGCCAATGGATAATTTTTGAAAACAGGTTGAGAGTTAATCTTATTGAGCCGAAGACCCTCCCACCCACCACCATGCGGCTCAATAAGACAAACTCTCCTCAGAGCTATAAGCAAGGGAGGGATGGGAGGGTGGACGGCGAGTCTTCCGCTCGCATCTTGGCCCAGCCCAATGGGCGGCGAGGAGAGGCGAAGTTCACGGGACGGGGCTGTTCAATCCGAGCGCATGGAGTACCGAGAGCCGGGTTTATTCAGGCAGTGCGCATGGGGTGGATGGGTGGGTCTTCCGCACTGACTGAAAACAGCCGGCTCACCCGAGGAAGCGGATGCCGAGGCGCTGGATGTTGGCCTCGAGGGTGGGCAGCTCAATATTCAGGTCCTTGGCCGCCATGTCCATGTCCCAATCGTTGCGGAGCAGGGCATTGTGGATGTATTCACGGTCGAAATTCTCCCTGGCCGAACTGAGTGAACGGCTTTCGTCCATCCCTCTGATGAACTGCGACTCCCGGGGCTCGACCAGCAGATACAGGTGGGAGGCTTCGATCCGATCCTCCTTGATCATGATGGCGAAGCGTTCCAGGACATTGATGAGCTCGCTCACGTTACCGGGCCAGGTGTAGCTGATAAAGGCCTGCATGGCCTCCTGGCTCATAGTCTTTTCCTTCTTCCCGGTTTCGCGAGCAAAAAGCTTGAGGTAGTAACGGATAAGGACCGGGATATCCTCCCGGCGCTCCCGCAGAGGTGGGATGGCCATGGGGATGACGTTCAGCTTGAAAAACAGCTCCTCCAGGAACTTTTTCTCTTGGGTAAGCTTGCGCAGGTCCTTGTCGGTGGCCGCGATGATCCGGATGTCGGTCGTCAGGGAATCTTCGGATCCCAACGGCTGGAATTTTCTCTCTTCGATCAATCTCACGAGCTTGGCTTGAGTCTTGAGGCTCATCTCTCCGATGTCGTCCAGGAAGAGAGTGCCCCCGTCCGCCAGCAGCATTATCCCTTTCTTATCGCGTTCCGAATTCGGAAGCGCGTCCCGGATGTGTCCGAAGAGCTCGTCTTCGATCAACTCGTCCGGGATGGCCGCGGCACTGATCTGGATAAAGCGTTTGTTTCGCCGCTCGCTGCGCTGGTGGAGCATCCGGGCCACCAGCTTCTTGCCGGTACCGCTTTCGCCGGAGAGCAGGACCCTTCCTCCCGAGGGGGCCGCAGTCGCGATCTCCTTCCTCAGCCGCTGAACGACGGGGGATTTCCCTACCAGATGCAGCCGGGACCTGAGTCTTTCCTGGAGCTGGATGTTCTCCTCTTCCAGCCTTTTCTGCCGCAGGGCATTCTTGGCCGTCAGCACCACCTTCTCCAGGGAAAGGGGTTTCTCCAGGAAGTTGAAGGCACCCAGTTTGGTGGCTTTGACGGCGGATTCAACGGACCCGTGTCCCGTGATCATGACCACCTGGATGTTCTCTTCTTTGTCTTTGATCTTTTCCAGCACATCTATCCCGTTCATCTCCGGAAGCCAGATGTCCAGGAACACCAGGTCATACTGATCCGCCGCCAGGAACTCGAGGCCCTTTTCCCCGGTGGCCGTGGCCCCTACCGTATACCCCTCGTCCTCCAGGATACCCTGCAGGGATGACCGGATGCCGGCTTCATCATCGATGATCAGGATCCTTTCGTTGCTCATGCCGGGAGTTGTATGACGAACCTAGCGCCCGTAGGCTTGTTGTCTTCCGCATGGATGGTGCCCTTGTGCTCGCTGACGATCTGATTGACGATGGCGAGACCGAGGCCCGTCCCCTTTTTCTTGGTGGAGAAGTATGGAAGGAACAGCTTCTCCTTGTCCTCATCCGAGATCCCCGGCCCGGAGTCGGAAATCTCGAGAGACACCCGCCGTTGCAGCTGGTCGAAGGACGTCCGGATCCCCACCT